>JBHJHH010000028.1:0-5768 GCA_050331015.1 Geminicoccaceae bacterium | reverse complement strand
AAGCCGCGCTCGCGATAGCCGGTCAGGTTGAGCACGGTCTCGCGCAGGGTCTTGGACGGGATCGTGCCGGTGTGCACAGAGACCCCGCCGACCTTGCGGCCCTTCTCGACAACCAGCACGTTGCGGTTGAGCTTGGCGCCCTGCACGGCAGCCCGCCGCCCGGCCGGACCGCTGCCGATCACGACCATCTCGAAATGCTGGCTCATGACGCTGCTCCTGCGCGTTTGCTGGCAGAACTGCCCGCCGCGCTCGATCTAGCGCGACGGCGAGCAGTTATGTGCAGCGCAACAAAAAGCGCAAGGGCTGCCGATCGACCTCAGCGCGTCGGGACCGGGGTCTCGCCACGATAGTCGTAGAAGCCGCGGCCGGCCTTGCGACCGTACCAGCCGGCTTCGACATATTTCACCAGCAGCGGGCATGGGCGATACTTGCTGTCCGCGAGGCCCTCGTACAGCACCTGCATGACCGCCAGACAGGTGTCCAGGCCGATGAAATCGGCGAGCTGGAACGGGCCCATCGGGTGGTTGGCGCCCAGGCGCATGGCGGTGTCGATGCTCTCGACCGTGCCAACGCCCTCATAGAGGGTGTAGACCGCCTCGTTGATCATCGGCAGCAAGATGCGGTTGACGATGAAGGCCGGGAAATCCTCGGCGGTGACCGCGTTCTTGTCCATGCGCTCGGCAAGCGACTTGGTCGCCCGGTAGGTATCCTCGGCCGTGGCGATGCCGCGGATGACCTCAACCAGCTTCATCGCCGGCACCGGGTTCATGAAGTGCATGCCGATGAAGCGCTCGGGCCGATCGGTGGTCGCCGCCAAGCGAGTGATCGAGATCGAGCTGGTGTTCGAGGCGATCAAGGCGTCATCGCGCAGGTTCGGCAGCAGGTTCTGGAAGATCTGCTTCTTGAGCTGCTCGTTCTCAGTGGCAGCCTCGATGACGATGCCGCAGTCGCGGAAGCTCTCATAGGCCAGCGAGGTATGCAGGCGGCCGAGAATCGCGTCGCGCTGATCGGCCGGCACGCGCTCCTTGGCGACATCGCGATCGAGGCGGCTGGTGATCTGCTCGATCGCCGCATCCAGGCGCTCTTGCGAGATGTCGAGCATGTGCACCGTACAGCCGGCATTCACCGCCGAGACATAGGCGATGCCCCAGCCCATCTGACCGGCACCGATAATGCCAACCGTGTCGATCTCGGGAATGGGGGGATAGTTACCTTCACTCACCGCCATGTTACGCTCCAGTCTAGGCTCAGCATTAGAGCGACTCAGTTAATTCAGGCACAGCTTTGAACAAATCAGCGACAAGACCGTAATCGGCGACCTGGAAAATCGGCGCCTCTTCGTCTTTGTTGATGGCAACAATGACCTTGCTATCCTTCATGCCCGCCAGGTGCTGGATGGCACCCGATATGCCCACGGCGATATACAGATCCGGCGCGACGATCTTGCCGGTCTGACCGACCTGGTACTCGTTGGGCACGAAACCGGCATCCACGGCCGCGCGCGAGGCGCCCACGGCGGCACCCAGCTTGTCGGCGAGCGCTTCGATCAGGGCGAAATTGTCGCCTGAACCGAGGCCGCGGCCGCCGGACACGATGACCTTGGCGCTAGACAGGTCGGGGCGCTCGGACTGGCTGACTTCGCGACCGGCGAACTGTGCCAGACCGGACGGCTCGACCGGCGCTACGCTCTCGACGGCGGCGCTGCCACCTGTGGCCGCGGCGGCGTCGAACGCCGTCGTGCGCACGGTGATGACCTTGACCGGATCCCTGCTCTGCACCGTCGCCAGCGCGTTACCGGCATAAATGAAGCGCTTGAAGGTGTCGCCGTCGATGACCTCGACGATGTCGCTGAGCTGCTGGACGTCTTGCAGCGCCGCCACGCGCGGCATGACATTTTTGCCGAACGTGGTCGAGGCGGCGATGATGCAGGTATAGCCATCGGCCACGGCGAGGATCTGCGCCGACAGATCTTCGGCCACCGGCTCGGCGAACATGTCATGCTCGACATGCAAGACCTTCTCGACGCCCTCGATGGCCGCGGCCGCTTCGGCAGCGGCGTCGCAGGCCTTGCCGGCAACCAGGACATGCATCGGCGCGCCGAGCGCCTTGGCGGCCGTGACCGCATGCAGAACGGCGGGATTGAGGGCGGCATTGTCGTGTTCGGCGATGATCAGCGTGCTCATGGCTCAGATCACCTTCGCTTGGTTTTTCAGCTTCTCGACCAGTTCGGCGACGCTTTCGACGCGCACACCGGCTTCACGCTTGGGCGGTTCCTCGACCTTGAGGGTCGTCAGGCGCGGCGCGATATCGACCCCGAGATCGTCGGGCGACAGGGTGTCGATCGGCTTCTTCTTGGCCTTCATGATGTTCGGCAGCGAGGCGTAGCGCGGCTCGTTCAGGCGCAGATCGCAGGTAACGATGGCCGGCAGCTTGATCTCGACTTTTTCCAGGCCGGCATCGACCTCGCGGGTCACCGTCGCCTTGCCGTCGCCAAGCTCGATCTTGGACGCAAACGTCGCCTGCGGCCAACCCAGCAGGGCGGCCAGCATCTGACCGGTCTGGTTGGCATCGTCATCGATGGCCTGCTTGCCGAGGATGACCAGTTCGGGCTGCTCGCGCTCGACGATCGCCTTGAGCATCTTGGCCACGGCCAACGGCTGTAGCTCGTCCTCGCTGACGACATGGATCGCGCGATCCGCCCCCATGGCGAGTGCGGTGCGCAGGGTCTCTTGCGCCTTCTGCACGCCCAGTGAGACGGCCACGACCTCCTCGGCCGCCTTGGCTTCCTTGAGCCGGATGGCCTCTTCGCAGGCGATCTCGTCAAACGGGTTCATCGACATCTTGACATTGGCGATGTCGACGCCCGTCTGGTCAGCCTTGACGCGAATTTTGACGTTGTAATCAACCACCCGTTTGACGGGCACCAGAACCTTCATGCCAAGCGATCCACTTTTGCCACGGCCGGGATGGACGTCGGCCACTCGAACGAGGCCAGCACCGCCGGTTTTGTGCGGCGCAACCTAAGTCTGGCCCCAGATGATGTCAATTGACGCCGCCGCACTCACCCTAACCCGTTATTTAACGGTTTGCACCGGGTACCCACAAGACGTCTCCGGCTCCCAGGTCGTTGGTGTAGCGGCCCAAAACGAACAAGTGATCGGACAACCGGTTGAGATAGCGCAACGCGGCCGGATTGACCGGTTCGTCGCTGGCCAGATGGCTGACCAGACGCTCGGCGCGACGCACGACCGTGCGTGCCAGATGCAGATGCGCCGCCACCGGTGTGCCGCCCGGCAGGACGAAGGAATTCAAAGGCGCGAGCTCGCCATTGAGTTCGTCGATTTCCGCCTCCAGGCGCTCGACCTGTGATGGCTTGATGCGCAACGCCTTGTCGTCCTCGAAGTCCGTGCCCGGTGTGCACAGATCGGCGCCGAGATCGAACAGATCGTTTTGGATACGCATCAGCATGGCATCGATCGCGCCCTCGGCCGCCAGGCGGACGAGGCCGATGGTCGCATTGGCCTCGTCAACCGTGCCGTAGGCTTCGACGCGCAAGGCGTATTTCGCCACACGCTGACCGCTGCCGAGTGACGTTTCCCCGGCATCGCCGCCGCGCGTATAGATCTTCGTCAGACGAACCATGGACCCTCACGCTCTGTGCAAAGGATTGACACGCCGGCGGTTCAGCCGCGTGCGAGCAGGAAAAGCACGAAGAACATGATGCTGACACCTTGCATGATCACACGCAAACGCATCATCAAGTTGCCGTACTTGCGGTTAAATTCCCCACCCTGGAAGAAACCGCCCATGCCGACTGCGAGCACGCCCACCGTGAGCAGCATGGAAATGACCATCAAGGTCGCAAACAGGGTTGCCATGCACCTCTACCACTTGCCTCGAACGCCAGCCTGCCGGCTGAACGCGGCGAACCGCCGACCGGCTACATGGCAGGGCGCAGACGACGAAGCCACCTCCTTATCGTTTTGCCGCAACTGACTTGGCCTGCGCCGGCCACTACCCCATTTTGCGGTTATGACGAAAGACATCACCAAAGGCGCACCGAGCGAGGTCGCATCCTTCCTCGAGCAGGTGAAGAAGACACCGCAAGCCGCCGCCGGCACGCGCGGCCGGCTGATTTTTGCCATGGATGCCACGGCCTCGCGCCAGCCGAGCTGGGATCGCGCCAGCCATGTGCAGGGTGAGATGTTTCTCGAAGCAGAGAAGCTCGGCGGCCTGGACGTGCAGCTCGTCTATTACCGCGGTTTCGGCGAATGCCGTGCGAGCAAGTGGGTGTCGCATCCCAAGGACCTCCTGCGCCTGATGACCTCGGTGGTCTGCATGGCCGGCCGCACGCAGGTGGGCCGGGTTTTGCGCCATGCCATCAAGGAGACCGAGCGCAAGCGGGTGAGCGCACTGGTGTTTGTCGGCGACTGCTTCGAGGAAGACCTGGACGCGGTCGGGCATCTGGCCGGCCGTCTGGGCATGCTTGGCGTACGCACGTTCATTTTCCAGGAAGGTGATCAGCCTGAAGCGAGCCGCGCATTCGGGCAGATCTGCAAACTGACCCAGGGCGCCCACTGCCGTTTCGACACCTCGAGCCCCGATCAGCTGCGTCAACTGCTCGGTGCCGTGGCGACCTACGCCGCTGGCGGACTGCCGGCGCTGGAAGCCGCCGGCAAACGCGGGCATCGTGGCGTTCGGCTGCTGACCTCGCGCTTGGGCTAATACGGTACGTCCATGGTTTTTGCCTACCTCGCCCTCGGTATCCTCGTGCTCGCCGGGCTGATGCTTGTCGCGCGCTGGTATGTGACGGTGCCGCCGACCCAACTCGCCCAGGCGGCGCGCACCTTCGTGGCGACCTTCACCGGCCTGGCCGGTACCGGGCTGATCTTCGCTGGACGCTATGCCCTGGCCGCGATTGCCGGGATCGCCTTCATCGCCGCGCTGCGTGCCTTGAAAACCGGCCGCGGCCATGCTGGGGCCGCCCAGGACCACGCCGATGCCCAGGAGGTCGAGACCAAGACGCTGCGCATGCGCCTGGTGCCGAACACCGGCGAACTGGACGGCGAGATCCTGAGCGGCGACCATGTCGGCAGCTGGCTCAGCCAGCTTGGCATCAGCGAGGTGATCGATTTGTTGCAGCGCTGCCTTCAGGAGGACCCACCCTCCGTGGCGCTGCTGGAAACTTATCTCGATCGCCGCGCGCCCGACTGGCGCGGCGACGCCGCCGGGGCCGAGGCCGGAGCGAACGGGTCGCAGCAGGCCGGTGCCGGGCCGATGAGCGAAGCGACGGCGCTCGAAATCCTCGGGCTCGAACAGGGCGCCAGTGCGCAGGAGATCAAGGACGCCCACCGCCACCTGATGAGCCTGATCCATCCCGACAAAGGCGGCTCTGGCTATCTGGCGGCGCAGATCAATGCGGCGAAAGAGTTTCTGCTCGCGCAGAAAACGCGCTGAAACCATCGCACAGAGCGAAAAGCGCGTACCGGGAGACCTGTAGGTAGCTGGTCACGCCGCTTCGCTTGCGCTACCACGCAGCACATTCTTTCGTGCTCGTTTGATTGCTGTGTGGATTGTTCGATGACCGCTATCGTGCGCAAAGCCGTTTTTCCCGTGGCCGGTCTGGGTACGCGCATGCTGCCCGCGACCAAGGCCCTGCCAAAAGAGATGCTGCCCGTCGTCGACAAGCCGGTCATCCAGTATGCGCTGGAAGAGGCGAAAGAGGCCGGCATCGAGGAGTTCATCTTCGTCACCGGTCGCGGCAAGGA
>JBHJHH010000027.1:0-9927 GCA_050331015.1 Geminicoccaceae bacterium | reverse complement strand
CAGCGGTCCGGTAATCTGGGGCGTCGGCCCGTCGCTCACGCTGCCGACCGCCAGCGACGACATCATCGGTACGGACAAGTGGAGCGCCGGCCCGGCCGCCGTCGCGCTGAGCATGCCGGGCAACTGGGTAGTCGGCTCGCTGGTGGGCCAGCTCTGGTCGTTCGCCGGCGACGACGATCGTGCCGCCATCAGCCAGCTGCTCATCCAGCCAGTCGTCAACTACAACTTCGATCAGGGCTGGTACGCCGCGTCCTCGCCGGTGATCACAGCCAACTGGGAGGCCGCTGCCGACAATCGCTGGACCGTGCCGATCGGCGGCGGCTTCGGGCGCATTTTCAGCATCGGCGACCAGGCGATGAACGCGCAGGCGCAGGCCTTCTACAATGTCGAGCGCACCGACTTCGGCCCGGACTGGTCGATCCGTCTGCAGCTCCAGTTCCTGTTCCCGCGCTAGCGTGCCGGCGCTTGGCGCTGACTGATCTAGCTGGCACGCGGCTGATCCATCGGCGCTGCTTGTTCGGTGTCGATGGGTTGAGCCCGCGTGAACAACAAGAGACAAACGCCATGCGCATGCACAACGCAGCGGCGGGAGCCGTTCAGGCCGGGTCGCTCAGTTTGAGCACAACGCCAGCCAGCAGCTAATGCCTGGAGGGTAGTCGCTATACCGCGCGCGACAATGTCAAACAGATCGAGATCGGTGCGCGGCTTCAAGATCTAAGGGCGTTCTCGGCCCTGCCGGGCCGTGCCGGCGACCGCCTTGGGGGTGACCAATGCGCTGACGTGATTGGTGGAGCCGAGGGGGCTCGAACCCCTGACCCCCTGCTTGCAAAGCAGGTGCTCTCCCAGCTGAGCTACGGCCCCACACCCGCGATCGCGGATCTGGGCGAAGCGCTTAGCAGAACTGTTGAGAGAACGCACGCCACTTTACACGCCTGCCGGCCCTTGCATCGCGGCCTTGCGGTCACTATCCCCACAACTAACGTGAGGAAGGGAGCGTATCTCCATGATGCGATGGGTGGGAGTGGTCGTCGCCGCCTGGCTGGCCGGTACGGCACTGGTGCAGGCTGCCGGGCTGGATGACCTCGAACGCGGTACCCAGGCCTTCAAAGAGGGCGAGCATGAGCGGGCGATCGCCTTGTTCACCTCTGCGATTGAGTCCGGCGACCTGGACGACCAGCGCCGTGGCATCGCCTTGACGCTGCGCGGGGTCGCCTACGGCAATATCGAAGCCTATCAACGCGCCATCGACGACTACACGGCCGCCCTGGCGGTGCGCCCGAGCAGTGCGCTGGCCTACACCAGACGGGGCGTGGCGCGCATCAATCTGGGCCAGTTCGAGCAGGCGGTCGACGATTTCGAACGCGCCATTGAGATCAAGCCGGACAACGCGCTGGCGCGCGAGAACCTCGCCATCGCACAAGCCGCCCTCGAGGGCGCTGATCCGATCACGGCGGCCGAGGCCGGTGCCGGCGAGGAGGACGCAGCCCAAGCCGAGGCAACGGCCGGCGCCGATGATCCGGCCGTATCCGTGCCGGCGGAGGCTTTGCAGGACGCCGACGGCGCGCCCTTGCCGGCGCAAGGTGCCGACGGCTTCGCCGGTGCTGGTGACGTCGACGTGCCGACCGCGGTGGCGCCATCGACCAGCGACGCACCCTCGGCCGCCGGTGGCGTGATCGCAGCGCCGGACGACGTCGGCGACCCGAGCCCGGCCCTGTCCGAGCAGAGCGCGGAAACGACGCTCGAGGCGACCTTGAACGGTGATGCCGACAGCCCGCCCGCCCCGAGCGATGACGGTGCCTTCTTCGGTCCGGATGACGGTGTCGCTGACGGCGAGCCCGGCGCGCTCGAGCCCGAAGTCGAGGCCCCGCTGGCCCTGGATGAGCCGGTGACGGTCGACGAGGTCACCGAGCCGCAGGTGCGTGAACCGGCCCAGCCATCGGCGGATATCCTCAGTGAGCCCCGGCCGCAGGCGAGCGATCCACTGGCACCGGGTACGGTCGTGCCGCCGGCGCCGCGCGCGGAACGCGCGCCGGCCGGTGTCGCCGACAGCGTTGAGCCGCTGGCCGAAAGCGAACCGGTGCCGGATCCTGAGCCGCTGCCGGAGCCGCCGGCCCAGCTGGCCGAACCCGAGCCCGAACCAGCACCGCAGCCGGCGATCGAACCGGCACCGCCGGCGCCGCCCGCCCCGACCCTGGCGCGCGATGACGATCCGATCAACGGCATGTACCGGGCGCCGCAGGGCGTCAATGTCCGCGCCGGTGCCGCCAACGAGCATCCGGTGATGGACCAGCTGTCAGCGGGTCAGGTGGTCGAGGTGCGCGGCATCCAGCTCGGCTGGTATCGGGTCGTGCTACCGGACGGGCGCGAGGGCTACGTCTACCAGCGCTGGCTCGAGCGCGTCGAATAGGGCCATCGGAAAGCGCCGCCCTTGGACTTCAGCGAAGACCAGCTCCGCCGCTACGCCCGCCAGATCGTCATGCCGGAAATCGGCGGCATCGGTCAGCAAAAGCTCATGCGCGCCAAGGTGCTGGTCATCGGCGCCGGCGGTCTCGGCTCGCCGCTGCTGCTTTATCTGGCGGCGGCCGGCATCGGTCGCATCGGCATCGTCGATCACGACATCGTCGATGTCAGCAATCTGCATCGCCAGATCATCCACAGCGATGCCGGTGCCGGCGAGGCCAAGGTGATGAGCGCCGTCGAACGGCTGCGCGGCCTCAATCCGGACATCGACGTCGTCGTTCATCCGGTGAAGATCGATGCCAGCAACGCCGCCTTCCTCATCAGTGCCTATGACCTGGTCGCCGACGGCACCGACAACTTCGCCACGCGCGACGTCGTGCACGAGGCCTGCTATCGCCAGGGCCGCACGCTGGTCAGCGCCGCCATCCAGGGTGTCGACGGCCAGCTCAGCACGTTCAAGGCGCATCTGGGCGCGCCGCATCCGTGCTATCGCTGCCTGTTTCCCCAGGCACCGGCCACCGACGTCATCCCGACCTGCGCCCAGGGCGGCGTGCTCGGCCCGGCCGTGGGCGCGCTCGGCAGCATGCAGGCGGTCGAGGTCATCAAGGAGGTGCTCGGCATCGGCGAGAGCCTGTCGGGCAGCCTGGTTCTCTACGATGCGTTGGCGGCGCAGCTCCATCGCGTGCGCGTTGCCCGTGACCCGGCCTGCCCGCTGTGCAGCCAGGCGAGCGCGCCGTGAGGACGGCAGCGCCCTTGGGTGTGCTGGTGATCAGCGGCAGCTATGATCGCATCCACTATGCCTTGGCGACGGCTGCGGCCGCCTTGGCGCTCGATCGGCCGACGACGGTGTTCTTCGCCAATGCCGCGCCGCGCGCCCTGCTGGCGGCCGATGACGACGGCGAACCAGCCTTTGCCGCCTTGCCGGTATCGCCCGAACTCGCCGGAATGGTCGGCAGCAGCGGCGCGGCCATGGCGCGATGGCAGCGTGCACGCGGCATCGCTGACCTCGCCCAACTGCTCGAGGCCTGTGCGTCTCTCGACGGCCGCCTGGTCGTCTGCGACATGGCCTTGCGCTTGCTCGACGCAAAGGCGCAGCACTTGCGCAGCGATGTGCGCATCGAGGTCGGTGGTCTGGTTGCGTTTCTGGCAACGCCGATGGAGCGCGTCACCATCTGAGCCGCGCGCTTGCGTAACCGTAGAGAAATCATCGGATTAATCCCACGATTTGGTGCGCTGCGGCGGACGGTTTCGCTTGTTCCTAGGTCTAAGCTGCGCTAGAGAGCGCGCAACTTGAGTGGCGCCGCCAAGTTACGAGAATGCCACGTGAATTTTAGGTTTCGCTGGGGAAGGGACTACCCGTCTCAAAGCGGTTCGGAGGTGAAATGTCCGAGGCTGAAACACTTGTGCCGGAGTTGCGCGAGGACGAGCCTTACATGAGCGAGACCCATCTCGCTTACTTCAGAAAGAAGCTTCTGGCCTGGCGCGACGATATTCTGCGCGGTTCAGATGCGACGCTCAAGGAACTCAAGGAAGAAGCCACACGCGCACCCGATATCGCTGATTGGGCGACGGCCGAAACCGAACGCTCTTACACGCTGCGCGCGCGCGATCGTGAGCGCAAGCTTCTGTCCAAGATCAGCGAAGCCCTGGCCCGCATCGAGGACGGCTCGTATGGCTATTGCGAGGAAACCGGCGAGCCGATCGGCCTCAGGCGCCTGGACGCCCGTCCGATCGCGACCTTGAGCATCGAGGCGCAGGAGCGCCACGAGCGCCGTGAACGGGCCTATCGCGACGACTGAGGCCGGGCGTCGCGGCTTATTGTGACATGCGTGTGTAGCCGAGTGTGCCCGCAGGCTGAGAGTGCCGGTCGATTAGGCACTTCTTAAGGGGACTGCGCGACCGTGTTGCGGATGACGTTGTTTTGGCGTTCGCAATGAGGAGACGGTCCGTGGCCACCAAGCCGCGTCTCACCGAAACTACACCGGCCAAGCCCAAACGGGCGCGGCCCTTGAGCATGAGTGATCTGCCGGCGACCGATACGGTGCGCTGGGTGCCGCGTCGCAAGAAGCTGGTCGTTCAGGCGGTTGAAGAAGGTCTGATCAGCGCGGAAGACGCCTGCAGCCGCTATGCCCTGACGCCGGAAGAGTTCGGCGCCTGGCAGCGGTCCTACGACAGCTACGGCCTGCAGGGCTTGCGCGTGACCAGGCTGAACGATTTCCGCTAAAAGATCGGTACCAAGCGCAGGCGTGCGGAGAACCGCCGCTCACGTGCCCTTGGTATTGCAGGCCCTCGGCGGGTGTCGGAACACAACGGAGGATTGGGCGAGCGCGCTTGGCGCCGCGCGCCCGGCCGCCTGATCCGCCGCGATCCGCCGGGTCAGATCATGCGGGAGGGCTCGCTTGAGCCGTTTGGACAGCTTCATCCGCCGCTTGAGTGCGCAGCGCGATTGCCTGGATCACCTGATTGCGCTCCTGGGCGAGCGGCCGGGCCCGGTGCTCGAGTTGGGTCTGGGCAATGGGCGCACCTTCGATCACTTGCGCGATCGCATGCCCGGGCGGCGCATCGTCGTCATCGAGCGCGCGCCCGATCCGCATCCGGCCTGCTGGCCGCCGGACGGTGACCTGATCGTCGGCAATCTGGAGGACGCGCTGCCGACGGCGCTGACGACGCTCGGCGAACCGGCCGTGCTCGTGCACAGCGACATCGGTACCGGCGAGCCTGAACGCAACGCGCGTGTTGCCGGCCTTCTCTCGCAACTCCTGCCACCACTGCTGGCCGAGGCCGCGCTGATCGCTTCGGATCAAGCGCTTAACCATGCCAGCCTGGTGCCGTTGCCGGCGCCCGGCTCCGTTGCAAGTGATCGCTATTTCCTCTATCGCAAAAGCTAGTGCTACGGCAGCGTCGAGCCCGCGCAGGCGTGTCGGAAGGGACCGGAGCCGGAAAAGCCATGGCGGCAAGCGGAGAGTTCTGGGCGCGTATCTGGGGCGTACGCGGCAGCGTGCCCGTACCGGGTCCGACGACCTTGCGCTATGGCGGCAACACCGCCTGTCTCGAAGTGATGTGCGGTACTCAGCGGCTGATCTTCGACGCCGGCACCGGCATCCGCTTGCTCGGCGAACGCTTGTGCCATGTCGGCATGCGCCGGGCGCATCTGTTCTTGACGCACACCCATCACGACCATGTGAATGGCTTCCCGTTTTTCAAGCCGGCCTATCGCGCCGACCATGAAATCATCGTCTGGGCCGGCCATCTCGGCGCGCGCGGTCTCAAGCTGAAGGACACGCTGGCGAGCATCATGGCCTCGCCGTTCTTCCCGATCAGCCTGGACATCCTGCGCGCCAAGATGACCTACAACGACTTCGCCGCGGGCGACGACATCGAGCCCTGCGCCGGCCTCAAGCTGCGTACGGCGCCCTTGAACCATCCGGGCGGCGCCACGGCCTACCGGGTCGATTTCGCCGGCAAATCGATCTGCTATGTCACCGATACCGAGCACACCCCGGGCGAGCTCGACGACAGCATTGTCGGCCTGATCCGGGGGGCCGATCTGGTCATCTACGACAGCCATTTCCTGGAAGACGAGATCGACAGCTTCAAGGGTTGGGGGCACTCGACCTGGCGTCAGGGTGTGCGCTTGTGCGAAGCCGCCGATGCCGGCCGCCTGGTCACCTTCCACCACGAGCCGAACCGCACCGACGCCGAGCTGGACGTCATCGGCGAGCAGCTCGCCAAGGCCAGGCCCGGCTCGCTGGTCGGGCGCGAAGGGCTGATCCTTCGCCCCTGAGAGCCACAGCCGCGGTCAGGTCAGCAGAGTTTTTCGCCATTGGCCACCGGCTGATCCGGCCCGATCAGGACCACGGCACCCGCCGCATCGTGCAGCCCCAGGACGAGCACCTCGGACTTGATGCCGGCGATGCGCTTGGGCTCGAAATTGACCACGGCACAGACCTGCCGGCCGATCAGCGCCTCGGCGCCATAGTGCTCGGTGATCTGCGCTGAGCTCATCTTGGTGCCGAGCTCGGCGCCGAAATCGACATGAAGGATGTAGGCCGGCTTGCGCGCCTTGGCATTGGGCTCGGCATGGATGATCGTGCCGACGCGGATGTCGACCGCATCAAAGGCGTCAAAAGCGATCGTCGGCCGCGTCAGCACATCAGACCTCGGGCAAGCCTCAGGACTTGCCGCCGTCCTTCTTGTTCATCATGGCGATCATCTCGTCGAACGCCGCCAGCGCACGACCCTGGATGAGCGACATGGCCTCGCGCTGGGCCTTGCTCATGATCTCGGTGAGCTCTTCGAGATTGCTGAGCTGCTTTTCGAACTGCGCCTTGGCGCTCTCGTAGCCCTTGGTGGCATTTTCCTTGGGCTCACCGCTGGCACCGCTCTTGACCATTTCCTGCGCGGCACCGCTTGCCTCGGTCATGGCGCCCTGCAGGATCTCGGCCTGCCGCTGCATGACGCTCTGCACGCCCTCGGCCAAGAGCTGATTGGCCTTGGCCAGCGCGTCGAAGTTCTTCTGCTGCATGGTCATGACGTCGCGCACGTCAACACCCGGCATCTGGAACTTGGTGAACTGGCCCATCAGCTCGCTCATGCTCGCGGGCATCTTGAAGGCGCCAGCCATCTCGTTCATGTCGAAACCGGGAAACTTGAACGACGACATCATTTTGAAAAATTCATTCGGATCGTAAGCCGACTGACCCGCCATGTTACATCCCTCCGCCATATCTTTAGCCAGATGCTTCTCTGGCGCCTGAGGTGTACGTGCCTAGCGTGGGGCTGGTCAAGCAAGCCCTCGTCGTCATTTGCCGCAGCTCAAGCCCGTCCGCGAACGCCGATCGTGCCGCCAGCTAGCCGAACCATCGCGCAAGCTGGTCGGCCTCATTCAGCTGTCGATCCAGCATGGCCATGGTTTTCGGTAGATCGTCACCCTCGTCCTCGAGGTAGGTCGGCAGGACGCGCAATAGCAGGGCGCCGAGCGCCTTGGCGGCAAGCTGCGCGCGAAGGCCGCGGTAGGGCAGCTTGGCGGCATCGACCAGATGGCGCGCGGCACGATCGATGTTGCGACCGGCGGCGACCGCGATACCCGGCGTGGAACGCGCATCCTGGCGCAGGCGCTTGAGCGTGCCGCGATAGGGCTCGAGATAATCGAGGCGGGCCATGATCAGCTCGAACAGCCGGTCCTTCGGGCTGCTTTCCGCCGGCAGCGCCACGGCCGCATCGAGCATGGCGTCGTCGGCGCGCTGGCCGAGCTCGTCGATGACGGCATAGCCATCCGGCATCTGGCCATAGATCGCCGAGAGAGGCTGGCCGGTCGCTTCGGCCATGCTGCGCAGGTTCAAACCGATGAAACCGCGCTCGGCGATGATCGCCAGTGCGGCGTCGATCAGATCGTCGTTGACGTCACCCTCCACGGACACGTTCTCCCCTCATGCCGGCCATCGCTGCGTGACATAGAGCAAAGCGCGCGCGATGTCGCGTCATCGGCGCACAACGCTCCGGCGGCTGTGGCGATCAGGCCAGGGCGCGCGAGCGCTCGGCCGCAGCGGCGATGGCGCGTTCGAACAGCCTGGCCATGGCCTGGTCATCCATGAGCACGGCGAGCGCTTCGGCCGTCGTGCCGCCAGGGCTGGTGACGTTCTGACGCAACACCGCCGGGCTTTCCTCGCTGCGCGCGGCCAGTTCGCCCGAACCGATCACGGTTGCGCGCGCCAGCGGTGCCGCCAGGTGTTCCGGCAGGCCGGCCGCGACGCCGGCGCTGGTCAGGCATTCGATGAGATGGAAGACATAGGCCGGGCCGCCGCCGGACATGGCCGTGACCGCATGCATGAGGGCTTCGCTGTCGAGCCAGACGGCCAGACCGACCGCCTCCAGCAGCGTTTGTGCCAGCGCCCGCGCATCGTCGCCGCACGCCGCGTTGGCATAGAGCGCCGAGGCGCCCCTGCCGACCGCAGCTGGTGTGTTCGGCATCGCGCGCACGATGGCGCAATCGGCACCGAAGGCCTGTTCGAAGGTGGCGATCGACGTCCCGGCGGCGATTGACAGGACCAGCCCGCTGCGCCCGGCCAGCGCCTGCAGCTCCGGCAACACGGCGGCCATGACCTGCGGCTTCACCGCCAGGACCATGGCGCTCGGCGCCAGCTCGGCCGGCAGATCATCAATGGCGGCGAGCACGTGCACGCAAAGGTCAGCGCGCAGCCGTTCGGCCGTGTCGGCATGCGGTTCGACGATGAACGCCTCGGCCGCGGCCAGGCCTTGCGCCAGCCAGCCCTGCATCATGGCGCTGCCCATCTTGCCGCCGCCGATCAGCAGGATCGGCCCGCGCAGGGCGGCCATCAGGCCTCGCCCTCGGTCTCCAGCATGGCGGCGCTGAGCGCCTCGTGTGGCGCCTTGCCGCCCCAGATCGAGAACTGGAAGGCGGGATAGAAGCGTTCACACTCGCCCGTGGCGATTTCGAGCAGATCCTCGATGGTATCGACGCCGACGCTGTTGCCGTCGCGCACCAGGACGGCGTGGCGGAAAACGATGAGCTGCTCGTCGCTCCACAGATCGAAATGGCCGAGCCAGAGCTTCTCGTTGGCAAGGGCGAGCAGGTGATAGATCGCATCCCGCTTGTTGGCCGGGATCCGCATCTCGAGCGCGCAGGAGATGTGCATGACGCCGACGTCCTGGTGCCAGGCGAACCACAGCCGGTACTGACACCAGTGACCACCGATTTCCGCAGCCAGCTCATCGTCGGTCTGGCGGTGGAACGGCCACTCGTTGGCGATGGCGATCTGCTCGACCAGGTCGAGCGGGTTGCCCGAGGTGGTCTCGGTTTCGGGTCGTACGGACGACACCATGGCGCACTCCTTCAACGTGCCGCAGGCGGACACGGGCAGCCCTCTACGGTCGGACCGCCCGCCGCCAGGCTCGCATCCGCTGCGAGCCCCGGACGGCTCGATGTGGCAGCAAACGACCTGAGCACCGGAGGCCGTTGCCTCGCAAGAACCCATCCAAGGATCACAGGAGTTGGTTTCGGTCGCTCAGGCCGGCGCAGCTTCGTCGCCACCCTTGGCCTTGGAGGTTGTCTTCGTGGACCGCTTCGGTGCCGCCGCTTTGTGGAGGTCGGCGATCTGCTGTTCGAGCGCCGTCACCTTGGCCGCCAGATCCTCCTGCTCGTTCCGGGCCTTGGTCGCCATGGCCCGGACCGCCTCGAACTCTTCCCGCGGCACGAGGTCCATGTCGGCCAGCAGGCGCTCCACGCGCTCGCGAACCCGGGTCTCGATTTCCTCGCGCACGCCGGTGAGCGTGTTGAGCGCGCCGTTGGCCACGCGAGCAAGGTCATCGAGGAGGCGGTTTTCCGTCTGCATCGGCTCCCCTCCTGGTGAGCGGAACGAGCCGCTCCGTCCGGCCCGTCATGTTACCCTCCCAGGAACCAGAGACAAGCGAGCGCACCAGCGCCGTGCATGCGAGCGCCCGTCAGGC
>JBHJHH010000026.1:0-32395 GCA_050331015.1 Geminicoccaceae bacterium | reverse complement strand
AGCAGGACGCGACGACGAAGATGCCTAAAAACATACCAAACGACAGCATCGAGCGCTTCAAGAAGACCTTCAACGTCGCTAAGTTCAGATTGCCGATCTAGATCTCCAGCAGGATGGCACCGAAGGCGCCGACACCGGCCGCTTCGGTCGGCCTTGGCCAGCCCAAGAAGATCGAGCCGAGCACAAGCACGATGAGCAGCACCGGCGGGATGAAGCTGCGCAGCACCATGAGCCAGAGTTCGCCCGTGCTCTCCGGACCGACATCATCGGCCAGCGGCGGTGCCAGGTGCGGCTGAATGGAGCAGCGCGCCCAAATATACAAATAGTAGAACGCCGAGAGCAGCAGGCCCGGGAAAATTGCCGCCAGAAAGAGATTGCCGACTGAGATCGAGATCAAATCGGCCATGAGCACGAGCATGATGCTCGGCGGGATGAGAATGCCCAGCGTACCCGAAGCGCAGATCGTCCCGGTCGCCAGCGACTTGTTGTACTGGCTCTGCAACATGACCGGCAAAGCCAGCAACGACATCATGACCACGGATGCGCCGATAATGCCGTTGGTCGCGGCCATGATCGTGCCCATCAAGGTCACCGACAGGGCCAGGCCGCCGGGCACTTTGCGCAACAGCACTTCGAGACATTCGAGCAGATCTTTGGCCACGCCCGAGCGTTCGAGCATGGTGCCCATGAAAATGAACATCGGCACCGCGGTCAGCACGAGGTTTTCCGCCGTACCGCCCCAGATGCGCGACACGATGTTGAAGAACTCGCGCGGATCGAAAAAGCCGCCCATCAGCCAATCGAGCGTGCCGAAGGCGAGGCCAATACCGCCCAAGACGAACGCCACGGGAAAGCCGCTGAACAACAACAGCGCCAATGCGGCGAACATCAGCAGCGGCATCATTGTCTCGAGATCCATGGACGGCGCTTCCGATCTAGTGTCAGGATGTCAGAGGTGTCGTTGTTCTGTTTGGCGAACGACCGGAGCTAGTGAGCCGCCCCTTCACCACGATCCAAGGCCGCCTGCTCGCGCAGATCGAGCGGACCGAACAGGTAGACGATGCGGTTGAACAGCATGGCCAGGCCCGCCAGGAAGAGCAGTACGAAGCCGATGACCAGGAATGACTTGATCGCCCAGCGGTGCGGCAGGCCGGTCATCGCCGCCGACACCTCGCCGCTGGCCCAGGCGCGCATGGTGAAATCCCAGGCCTCGACCGTGACCACCGTGGCATAGGGCATCAAGAAAATCAGACAGCCGATCATTTCGACCCAGGCTTTCGTGCGCGGGCTGAAGCGTTCGCGGAACAGATCGACGCGGACATGGGCGTCGCGCAGATAGGCAAACGACAGGCCGATCAGAAAAATCACCGTGTGCACGTGCCACTCGGATTCCTGCAGCCTGGTCGAGCCGTAGCCGGGGATCTGCATGCCGAATTTGCGCGTGATGACATCGAACACGATGAACAGGATCAGCAGCAAGAACAGCCAGGCGGCGGTTCGGCCAATCAGACTGATGAGCTGATCAAGCGCTCGACTGATCTGAAGCAGCAGGGACATGACCCGGTTCCAGAGCGGCGCACAAGCGGCATGCCGATGCACGATTGACGGGAAAAGACGCGAGCGACCGGCCGCCCGTCACGCTGCGTACAGCGCTGCCTTGGGCGACCGGCCGTCAGGTTCAGGCGGTCAGCAGCTCAGTTGATGTAGCCGAGCTGTTTCCACGTGGCGTAGTTCTCGCGAAAGGTCGAGAGCGACTCCCAGACCTCGGCGAACTTCTCGTCCTCGGCACTGAGCTCTTCGACGACCTCGAGCCACTTGGCTTCCAGCTCGGCGAGCACCTCGTCCGGCCAGCGGTGCAGGGTGACACCCTTTTCCTGCAGCTCATTCAGCGCTTCGTACTGAATGGCCTCACCCTCGGCGATACCGTAGAGCATGTTGGCGTCACACACCGTGTTGATCTGCGCCTGCTCGACTTCGCTCAGCTCGTCCCACTTCTCCTTGTTGACCAGGAGCTCGAAGGTGGTCGACTGTTGATGCCAGCCCGGGAAGTAGTAGTGCTTGGCGACCTGGTAAAAGCCGAGATTGAGGTCGATGGCCGGCATCGAGAACTCGGTGGCATCGATCGTGCCGAGCTCGAGCGCCGGGTAGATGTCACCGCCGGCGATCAGCTGGGTCGACACACCGACCTTCTCCATGACGCGCGCGCCCAGGCCGAAGAAGCGCATCTTCAGGCCTTCGAGATCGTCGATCGAGGTGATTTCCTCGCTGAACCAGCCGGAGGCCTCAGGCGCGATGATGCCGCACAGGATCGGCTCGATATTGTTCTCGCGGAAGATTTCCTTGTAATGCTCCTCGCCGCCGCCAAAGCGCAGCCAGGCGAGGTACTCACCTGAGGACGGGCCGAACGGCACGGCCGAGAACAGCGGCGCCGCGGTGATCTTGCCGGCCCAGTAGCCAGCGGTCGACCAGGCGGCGTCGACGGAGCCGCTCGACACGGCGTCGAACACCTCGAGCGCCGGCACCAGCGCGCCCGGCTCGTAGAACTTGATCTGGATGTTGCCATCCGACACCAGCGCGACCTGCTCTTCGATGCGCACGCCGAGCGTGCCGAGCTGGGTCAGCGAGCTCGGATAGGTGCTGGCCATTTTCCAGCGGACGCGCGCTTCGGCATCGTCGCTGACGACGACACCGCCGAGAAGGAGGCCGAGCGCAGTGCCCGCGCCCAACAGCTTGTTCAGGCTCATTTTTGCAAGTCTCCCGCCTGGCTTTTGTCGCTCTGCGAAGCGCCAGGTCGCTCCGCAACGAAATGGAGCTTCTGCGAGGAAGCCCGTGCGTTATACCGCGGACGATAAGCCAAGTGCGAAAGCTTAACAATCATCGTCCTGACCACATGCCCGGGCGTCTTGGCAATCTGGCCGCATTCTGTCAACAGATTGGTAAAATGACTTGTCCAATCGCCCGAAGCGGCCAGGTAGACACACCACTTGCGCGCGTCGTTTGCGGCGCAAGATACCATCACGGTTTCATCGCGAAGTCGCCCTAGGCTCGATGGACTGAACTGTTTTGTTGGAGGCTATTGATGATGCACCACAGTCTGGTCGGCGCCGCGATCGGCGCGCTGTGCCTGTTGGCAACGTTGCCGGTGACGGCCCAAGAGGCCAGTGCCGAGGCGCAGGAGCTGTTCGCGCTCAACCTGTATCACGAGGCCCGCTCCGAAGGCGAAGAGGGCATGCGGCTGATCGGCCATGTCGTCCTCAATCGCGTCGCCAGCGACGAGTTCCCGAACGAGGTCGCCGCGGTGATCACGCAAGAGCGCGGCAACTCCTGCGAGTTCCGCTGGTATTGCGACGGCCGCTCGGACACGCCGGACCAGGATCCGGAGCTCTATGCGCTCGCCGAACAGATCACCAGCGAGATGCTCGACGGCGATGCCGGCGACGACCCGACCAACGGTGCCTTGTGGTTCCACGAGGATTTTCGCGACACGCCGGCCTTTTTGCGTGATCGCGAGCGCACTGCCCATATCGGCACGCACTACTTCTACAAGTAGCGCCGGCCAGGCTGCGGTGCCGGTCGTCTGTAGCCGGGACCGCAGCCGCGCCTGCCAGCCTAGCTGGCGGCGCTTTCGATCGGCTTCACCGACGGCACGCTGACACGCGCCCCCTCACTGCGGCGGTTCATGAAGTTGATCGTGCGGATCCACTCGCGGATGCGCGGCTGGATCTCGGTCCGCCAGCGCGTGCCGTTGAACACGCCGTAATGGCCGACGCCCGGCTGCACATAGTGGCAGCGCCGCTCGGGCGGCAGGCTGCTGCACAGCTCCTGCGCCGCCTCGGTCTGGCCGAGGCCGGTGATGTCGTCCTTTTCGCCCTCGACGGTCATCAATGCCGTGCGCGTGATCGCGCGGCAGTCCACGCGCTCGCCGCGATGAACCATGGTGCCTTCCGGGAGCTGGTGCTCCTTGAAGGCGGTCTTGATCGTCTGCAGGAAAAACTCGGCGCTCAGATCCATGACCGCCAGATACTCCTGATAGAAGGCCTCGTGCTGGGCTGCCGAGTCGCAATCGCCTTCGATCAGGTGGTTAAAGTAGTCCAGATGCGCGCCGACATGGCGATCGAGGTTCATCGACATGAAGCCGGCAAGCTGCAGGAAGCCCGGATAGACCCGGCGCATGAAACCCGGATGCGGCGGCGGCACCTGCATGATGACCCGGCGCTCGAACCAGGCGAGCGACTTGTTGCGGGCATGTTCGTTCACCGCCGTCGGGTTGATTCGCGTGTCGATCGGACCGCCCATCAAGATGACCGAGGCCGGCGCGCACGGATCGTTGCGGGCGTTCATCAAGGCGGCGGCGGCCAGAACCGGCACGGATGGCTGGCAAACCGCGATGACATGCGTATTCGGCCCAAGGAAACGAATGAAATCAATGACATAGTCGATATAGTCATCGAGATCGAAGCTGCCGGCCATCAGCGGCACCATGCGCGCGTCGGTCCAGTCGGTGATGTAGGTGTTGTGCTCCTGGATCATCGCCTTGACCGTGCCGCGCAGCAGCGTGGCGTAGTGGCCAGACAGGGGGGCGACGATGAGCACCTTGGGGTCGTAACGCTTGCCGCAGACCCGCTCGTCGCGATCGAAATGCAACAGATCGCAGAACGGCTTGCTGAGCACGATTTCCTCGTGCACCGGCACTTCGAGGCCGTGAATGCGCGTGCTGTCGATCCCCCAGGCCGGCTTGCCGTAGCGCTTGGTCACGCTTTCGAAGACGTTGCAGGCAGCGGTGACTTTCTTGCCGAGCTGGGTGTAGCTGAGCGGGCTGTACGGATTGCCGTAGACCCGTTTCAGCCAAGCGCACTGGCCACGCAAGGGCGCCATCGCGGCATGGGTCACTTCATAGGCGTGATACAACATGAGCGGTGCGTCTCCAGGTGTTCGGACCGGCGCGGGCGCGCTGTCCGCTGCGCGACCCGGGTCCGAATGCCCCTCATGGCTCGACATCTGGCCGAGGCCGGGCGGCATGCTGCTCCATGCGCAATAAGTGCGCACAATTGAGCGTCGACGCTATGGCAAATGCTGCACTGCCGCAAGCGCTCGCTGGCGCAGCGCGAGGTTTATCGGCCGTTGCGTGGCAGCCGAGGCGCAGCCTGCGCGGCTCTTGCGGTCAACGGAATGACGCGAAACGAGCGGACGTCAGAAATCGAAACAGCGGCCGCCCTTTTCCCAGTCGCCGAACCGGGTCGGTTCGGGACCTTTCGGGCCGCCCTGCTCGCCACCCGGCTGTGTGCCGGGTTTTTTGTCGGCACTGGCATCGCCGTGCTCGGGCTGGCTCGGATGCGGTTTTGCCGGCGCCGGCTCATCTTGAACCGGCGCCTGGTCCTGATCGTTGAGGTTGGTGACGGCCGTCATTCCGCTTTGATCTGCTTCAACGCGGTTTCTTCGAGCATGGCCATCTTTTCCCTGATGTCCTCGGCATCAAGATCGATGGGCTTGCCTTCGATATCGGCGAGGATCTTGCGCACAACGTCGTCGTCGCCGGGCTCCTCGAAGTCGGCCATGACGACCTCTTTGGCGTAGGCGTCCGCTTCGTCGCCCTTGAGCCCGAGCAGCTCGGCGACATACAGACCCAGGAGCTTGTTGCGCCGGTTGCGCACCTTGAAGCCGAGTTCCTGATCGTGCTTCCACTTGGTTTCTTCTTGGCGTTCACGGTCGTCGAAAGTGGTCATCGCTCTCTGCCAGGCTGCGAGGGAGGTCGAACCGCCGGACAGCTTCCCTGACGCTGGCCAACGGCTGCTACTCGATATAAGGCCATCGACGTAAGTCTGCCACCTGCGCATGGCCGCACTCGGGTCGGTTTGGTGGTTCTACGGATAACAAAAGGCGAGCGGTACCGTGTGCAGCCTGATCATCCTCTATCGTCCTGGCCATGACTGGCCCGTGCTGATCGCCGCCAATCGTGACGAACGCCTGTCACGTCCATGGCGGCCGCCGGCACGCCACTGGCGAGATCGCCCGGACGTCGTCGCCGGCATGGACATCAACGGCGGCGGCACCTGGCAGGGCATCAATGACCATGGCGTCACGGCGGCGATCTTGAACCGGGTCGGCACGCTCGGCCCGGCCGCCGGCAAGCGCTCGCGCGGCGAGTTGGTGCTCGATGCCTTGGATCATGCCGACGCGCGCGATGCCGCCGGCGCTCTGGCCGACATCAATCCCGAGGCGTACCGGGCGTTCAACCTGCTGGTCGCCGACAACCGCGATGCCTACTGGCTGCGCCACGACGGTGCGCGCCTGTCGCTGCAACGCGTGCCGGCGGGGCTGTCGATGCTGACCGCGCGTGAGCTGAACGACGAGCGTTCCGCGCGCATCCGCCACTATCTGCCCTTGTGGCGGCAGGCGGCGGTGCCGGCGCCAAACGAGGGCGATTGGCACGCCTGGACAGCGCTGCTCGCCAGCCAGGACACGGCCAGCGGTGATCCACGTGATGCGATGACGATCGTGACCGATGCCGATTACGGCACGGTGTCGAGCAGCCTTATGGCCCTGCCGTCGCAAGGCGTCCCGCTCTGGCATTTCGCCGCCGGCCGGCCCGACCCCGACCCGGCATCCTTCGCGCCGATCGACCTGGTGCCGCCTCGGGCGCATCGAGCAGGGCCGCCGGACGCAGCGCCGGATTGAGGCCGCTCTCGACATAGTCCTGCAGGCAGACGGTGGCCTCGGCATTGTCCTCGGGCAGTTGATCGACGGTCAGCGGCCGGGCGATCGAGACGCGATAGCGCGCGCCGCGCTTGTTGAGCAGCTCGTGGAACATGGTGACGTCGCGCAGCTCGTTGCTGAGCCACGAGAAGGCGTAGAACATGGCGGAATTGCGCGCATCGATGCGCATGGGCACGATCGGCGCGTTGTAGCGATCGGCCAGGCCGACCATGCTGCTCTGCCATTCGCGCTCGGACAGCCCGCGCAGGGTGACCAGGTTCTTGAAGGTCAGATAGCCGAGCCGGCCACTCGGAAAGATGATGACGCACCGGCCTTCGTCGAAAGCGCGCTGGGTGAAAGCGAGGGTCTCGCGGGTCGAGGCGCGCGAGCGTTTCTGATCGGCGTTCCACTCGACCGGGATCATGATCTCGTCGAGCCTCGGCACGACGCGGATACCGTCACGATTGCCCATGACCGCGAAGTCGCCGCGCACCTTGCGCAGCACGTCATAGACACAGATGCCATCGGCGATGCCGGTCGGATGATTGGCGATCAGGATGCACGGGCCGCTGGCCGGGATATTGTTCAGGCCGTCGATGTCCAGGTCGAGCTTGAGCTCGGACGACGCGTAGTCAAACACTTCCTGCGCGCTCATGTCATGCAGCACGGATGCGAGTTCGACCGCTTCCTTGTAGCGCAGCACCGGGTAGAGCGCGTTGCGCAAGAAGGTCCGACCCAACGAGGTGCGCACCATCGATGGCGCGCGCTCTTCGATCAGCTCGTCGACGATGTTCTTTTTCTGACCGACCAACCTACCACCCCACTCATCGAAACCGATCGCGTTTCACCGGCAAACGACGTCAATGCATGCAAAACTATCATGGACCGGATTTGCAGCACAGCAAAGCATACCAAACGGTGACAGCCATGCACATGCCGCAAGCGGTACCAGGGCGCATAGCCATAGCCGCTCAAGGCCATCCGGCAAAGCCGAAGGCGCGGCGCTGGACCTGGCCTAAACGCACGATGCGACGCTTTGTGCCTAGGCTTGCGTTGCCAGCGCGCGCGCTTTCCGGCCGCCGCCGCCGGCCGTCAGTCGGCCCAGATCGTGCTGCACACCCAGGAGCGCCGGCACCACGAACAGTACCAACAACGTGGTCACGCACAGGCCAAAGACCAGGGTAATCGCCATGGGGATGAGGAATTTGGCCTGCAGGCTGGTCTCGAACAGCAAGGGCGTCAGGCCCAAAATCGTCGTCAGCGAGGTCAAGATCACCGCGCGCAGACGATCGACCGTGCCGTCGACGATCGCCTGGTCGCGATCGACACCCTCGGCCCGTTTGCCATCGATCGTGGTGACCAGAATGATGCTGTCATTGACCAGGATACCGGACAGGCCGAGCAGAGCGATGACACTCAATATGGTCAGATTGTAGCCGAGCAGCATATGGCCGAGCACGGCGCCGACCAGGCCGAACGGGATAATCAGCATGACCGCGAACGGCCGGGTGAAGCTGCCGAACACCCAGGCCAGAATGATGTAGATCAGCCCCAGGCCGGCGATCGCGCCTAGGCGGATGTCGCCCAGCGTGCTCGCCTGCTCTTCCGCCTTGCCGGCGAAGCGGTAGGGCAGATCGTAGCGCTCCGTGATGGAGGGCAGGCCCCCGGCCTGGCCCAGCGCCGCCATGACCTGATCGAGACGGATCTGGTTCTCGTCCAGGTCAGCCGTGATCGCCACCTCGCGCACGCCGTCGACGCGCTTGATGACGGCAAAGCCGCGTTCTTCGCGCAAGGTGACCACTTCGGCCAGCGGCACCTCGTCACCTGTAGGACTGCGCAGCATGAAGCGCTCGAGGCCCTGGCTCCGCCTGGCTGCCGGGCTGAGCGAGACATAGACCGAGACTTCCTCATCGCCGCGGGCGAAGCGCTGCACCAGGCCGCCCTCGAACGCGTCGCGTAGCTGCCGGCCGACGCTTTGCGTGGTGAAGCCGAGCGCCCGGCCGCGCGGCGTCAGCTCGACGATGACCTCCTCCTTGCCATAGAGCAGATCGTCCTCGATCTGCGCCACGCCGGGCAGCGACTGCAGCAGCCGTTGCACCTCGAGCGCCGCCAGCTTCATGTCCGCCACCGAGCGGCCGCCCTGCAGACGGATGTCGACCTCGCGGCCGGGCGGACCGCCGATGCGCTCCTTGATGGCGAGCGCTTCGATGCCGGGTAGGTCGGGGATTTCGCTGCGCCAGGTGTCGACGAAAGTGCGGGTACGAATGTCACGCTTGTCGGCGGTGATCAGCTCGACATGCATGCCGGCGACCGTGTCGCCCGTTGCCCGCGGCGTCGAGCCCCCGCCGCCGGCACTGCGACCGACGGTGGCAAAACTCATGACGATCAGGCCGCCTTCGCCGTCGGTCAGGCGCTGTTCGGTCCGCTCCAGCGCCGCTTCGACCTCGGCCAGGGCGGCCGCCGTCTGCGCGCGCGGCGTGCCCGGGGCCGTGGCCAGGTTGAGGTAGACGACATCGCTCTCCGGTCCCTGGAAAAAGACGAAGCCGACCCGGCCGCCAGCCATGATACCGACGGCAAGGATGAACGCCGCCAGCGCGCTCGCCAGCGTCGTGTAGCGCCAGGCCAGCGCCAGGGTCACCGCCCGCTTGAAGGCACCATAGCGAAACCGGTCAAACGCGTGGTTGAAGGCAACCCGCCAGCGCGCCGGATCGGCCTGATGGGCGAGCGCATGGCGCATATGGCTGGGCAGCACGAGGAAGCATTCGATCAGGCTGGCGATCAGCACGATGATTACTACGGTCGGCACCTCGCGGATGATCTGGCCGATGACGTCGCCGACCACGAAGATCGGCAAGAACGCCGCAATCGTGGTCAGTGATGCGCTGAACACCGGGGCGGCCATGCGGTTGGCACCGCCCTCGGCGGCGGCCAGCGGCGACAGGCCGCGCTCGCGCAAGGCGGCGGCGTGCTCGCCGACGACGATGGCGTCATCCACGATGATGCCGAGCGCCAGGATCATGGCGAACAGGCTGATCATGTTGATGCTCATGCCAGCTAGCCAGAGAATGCCGAGCATGGCCATGAGCGAGATCGGGATGCCGGCGGCGACCCAGAACGCTACGCGCGCGCTCAAGAACAGGAACAGGGTGCCGACCACCAGGACGAAGCCGGTCAGGCCGTTGCGCAAGAGCAGATCGATGCGCTCTTCGATCAAGGTGGCCACGGTGTCGTAGCGCTCGAGGGTCAGGCTGGCCGGCAGGGTCGGCTCGATCTCATTCAGATAGTCATCGACCAGGGCGGCCACGGTCAGCGCGTCGGCGGTGAGCGCCCGCTGCACAGTCAGCTCGATGGCCGGATAGCCATGCCGGCGCCCTTGCGCCTGATCGTCGTCGAACGCCTCCTCGACCTGAGCGATCTCGCCGATGGTCAGTCGTTGGCCGCCCGGCTCGGCGCGCAAGGGGATCGCGGCGACCTCTTCAGCCGTCTTGGCCAGGCCGAGCGCTCGCGGCTGCTGCTCATAGGCGCCGCCGCTCTGGCCGGCCGGCACGTCGCGCGACGAGCGATCGATGGCATCGCCGATCTCTTCCAGGGTGAGATCGAGCCGGCGCAGCACGTCCCGCTCGACCGCGACGCGGATCTCTTCATCACGGGCGCCGACCAGCGTCACCCGATCGATGCCGCGTGCCAAAAGGTCTTCGCGGATCTGCTTGGCGAACGCCTTCAGGGCGCTTTCGCTGAACGGCCCGGACAACAGCAGCCGGGTCACCGTGTCATAGCGCACGACCTGGTTGATCTCGGGCTGTTCGGCCTCTTCGGGCAGGGTGGTCAGGCCGGTCACGGCAGCCGTGACATCGCTCAGCGCCTTTTGCATGTCAGCGCCGGCGACGAACTCGACATACAGACCGGCCGAGCCCTCGGCAGCGGTCGCGGTCACCTTGTCGACCTGATCGAGATAGCGCACCGCCGGCTCGACCGCTTCGATGATCGAGGCTTCGACGTCCTTGGCCGTGGCGCCCGGCCAGGCGACGCTCACGCTGATGACGTCGATGCCAAAGGTCGGGAAAAACTGCCGATTGAGCTGCAAGAGCGCCATGACGCCGGCGAGCAGCATCAGCGCCATGAGCAGATTGCCGGCCGTGGGATGCCTGGCGAACAGCGACAAGAGCCCGCCGTCGCGCGCCGGCGCCGCCGTCTTGCTCACGGCTTCAGCTCGCTGGTCACCAGCGGCGTTGCCGCCAGGCGCACCTTGAGACCCGGACCGATCTCGGCCATGCGCGTGATGTTGATCAGCTCGCCGGGCGCCAGATCGCCGCGCAGGATCGCTTCCTCGCCATCGAAGCCGACCACCTCGACAGGGCGTGGCACCAGTCGCTCGTCCTCGATGACAAACACGGTGTCACCGCCGACCACGGCCTGGCGAGGCACGCGGACGACATCGCGGAACTGCGCATCGGGCACGGCAAGCGTCACGAATGCCCCCGGCCGAAGCGGCGCGTTTTCCGG
Organism: Geminicoccaceae bacterium; assembly: GCA_050331015.1. Lineage (GTDB taxonomy): Bacteria > Pseudomonadota > Alphaproteobacteria > Geminicoccales > Geminicoccaceae > JBHJHH01. The sequence continues at coordinate 21,199 of JBHJHH010000026.1, read as the reverse complement.
ATTGCCGGTAACCACCGCGAACGCCTCGACGCCGCCGGCCTTGGGATCGATCTCGGCCTCGACGCGGACGATTTCGGCCTGGAGCGGAATGTCGCGTTCGCCCAGCCGCCAGCTCGCCTGCACCTCGCGGCCGATCAGGCCATCGCGCCACAGCCGGCCGAAGACATCATCGTTCAAGGTCATGCGGATATCGAGCTCGGCGTCATCGACCAGCTTGGCGACGACATCGCTGGTATTGACCTGCTTGCCCAGCGCGACGCTGACATCGGCGACATTGCCGGCAAAGGGTGCGCGCAGGACGGTGTCCTCGAGATCGCGCTCGGTGCGATTGCGCATGACCTCGAGCTGGGCGATGCGCGCTTCCTGCTGGCGAATGCGCGCCTGCAGGGTCTGGGTTTCTTCCTCGCGCTGGGCCAGGGCGAAGCGCTCGCGGATCACGGCGAGTTCGGCCTCGTCACGCGCCCGCTCGGAAACATTGCCCGATTGCGCCAGCCGGGACGAGCGATCGACCTGCGCCTGCTGCAAGGCGATCTGCTGCTTGGTGATGTAGATCAGCCGCTCATTGGCGCTGAGCGAGGCGCGCAGCTCGTCCAGCCGGGCGCGCGCTTCATCGAGCTGGGCCATGGCATCCGCATGGGCGGATGCGTAAAGGAAATCATCGATGCGCAGCAAGAGATTGCCGGCCTGGACGCGACCGCCTTCGATCAGTTCCGGCGAAACCTCGCTGACCTTGCCCGGCACCAGCGGGCGCACCTCGAGCATGCGTCTGGCGACGACCTCGCCATAGAGCGTCAGGGTCGGGCTTATCGTCGTGATCGCCACTTCGCTCGCCTCGACCGTGAACACCTGCTCGACCGGTTGCGCCGCCTCGATCGCCGGCTTGCTGCGCACCAGCAACGCTGCGCCGCCAAGCGCCAAAGCGAGGACCAGCAGGGGTAGGACGATCTTGGCTAGCTTGCGCATCAACGGTCCGGGGTCAGTCACTTTTCCAGATGTAACGCGCGCGACCACGCCCGTCACTTAAAGCGAGCGTTAACTTTCCGTCATGTGCACGGCGCCGCAGACAAAAACCGTCAAGCTACAGCCATCGCGCCAGGGCCTGATCGTCGCTGTCGCGCGCTTCGACCCAGTGCTCGCTGCCGTCAGCGAGCGTCTCGCATTTCCAAAACGGCGCCTTGGTTTTCAACCAGTCGATCAGAAAGGCGCACGCATCCAGCGCAGCGGCACGATGCGGCGAGGCGGTCAGCACCAGAACGATGCCCTCGCCCGGCTGCATGCGCCCGACGCGATGCACGATCAACGAGGCCTGCAACGGCCAGCGCGCCTGGGCTTGCGCCTCGATGTCCGCCAGCTTGGCCTCGGTCATGCCCGGATAGTGTTCAAGCGTCATGGCCGTGATCGGCTGGCCCTTGGCGGTATCGCGCACCAAGCCGACAAAGCTAGCAACCGCGCCGATATCCGTGCGCCCGGCCGCCAGCGCCGCCATTTCGGCGCCGACATCGAAGGGCGCTTGCTGCACACGGATCACGGGCGTCAGCCGCCGGTCACGGGCGGGAAAAAGGCGATCTCGTCACCATCGTTCACCGGGTGATCGGCTTTGACATAGTCCTGGTTGACGGCACAGCGGATCACGCCAGGACTGGCGAGCGCTTCGGCAAAACCGCTCGAGCGTTCGGCCAGATAGGTCATCAGGTCGCCGACCGTGGCCACACCTTCGGGCTTGGCCAGCTCTTCGCTCGCCTTGCCGACGCGCGTGCGCAGCCAGGCAAAATACAGAATCTTCATGAACCCGTTCCTTTCGAGCCCAGGCCAGCCATCGGCGTGGTCGATGCGCCGGACGCGCTGCCGGCCTCGTCCATGCCGAGCTGGACAACTCCCTCTTTGAGGTAGGCATAGCCGGTCATGGCTGTGAGTCCGGCGGCCAGCCATAGCAAGGCCTCGCCCAGAAACGTGATCGAACCGGCGGCCGGCAGCGCCGGGGCGAGCAGGAGTAGCGTGATCGCGCCCATCTGGCTGGCGGTTTTCCATTTCGCCAGCGGCGTCACCGGCAGGGCCTTGCCGGAGCCGGCCAGATACTCGCGCAAACCCGACACCAGGAATTCCCGCAAGGCAATGACTAGACACGGAATCAGCGGCGCCAGATCGAAGCCGACCAGCAGCATCAGCGCCGAGGCGACCAGCAGCTTGTCGGCGATCGGGTCGAACATCTTGCCGAACGCCGATTGCAGCCGGAGCTTGCGCGCCAGCTTGCCGTCCAGCCAGTCGGTCAGCGCGGCGAGTACGAAGATCGCCGTGGCCAGCCATGCGCCCAGCGGCGCCGGCACATAGCAGGCCGCGACCAGCAGCGGTATGGCGGCAATGCGCGAGAGCGTCAGGATATTGGGCAAAGCGAGCGGCATCGACATGGGCTTACTTTAGCGCGGCCGTCGGTTAACCGGCATCCGCGAAACGCACGAAACGGTGCATGGTTTAGCCGCTTTCGTGGAAGTGATCATAGACCGCGCGCGCAACCGCCTTGTTGATCCCGGGGACGGCCTCGAGATCGCGCAACCCGGCCCGCTCGATGGCCGCCACCGAACCGAAATGGCTGAGCAGGGCTTTCTTGCGCGCACCACCGACGCCCGGCACGCCATCCAGCTTCGAGCGGACCGTCGACTTCGCCCGCCGCGCGCGATGGCTGCTGATGGCAAACCGATGTGCTTCGTCGCGCAGGCGCTGCAGGAAGTACAGGACCGGGTCCTTGGCATCCAGCATGAACGGCGCGCGCTCGGCCAGATGAAAAACCTCGCGGCCGGCATTGCGATCGGGCCCTTTGGCGATGGCGACCAGAGCGACGTCATCCAGGCCGAGTTCGCCCATGATCGCCTGTGCGGCATGGAGCTGGCCCAGGCCGCCGTCGATCACCACCAGATCCGGCCAAAGCCCGCTGTCGCGCTCCGGGTCTTCCTTGAGCAGGCGCGTGAACCGCCGGGTGAGCACCTCGCGCATCATGGCGTAATCGTCGCCCGGCGTGAGGTCGGCATTCTTGATGTTGAACTTGCGATAGTGCGCTTTGTCCAACCCGGCCGGCCCGGCAACGACGAAGGCGCCGACCGCATTGGTGCCCATGATGTGGCTGTTGTCGTATACCTCGATGCGCCGCGGCGGTTCGCCCAGATCGAAGGCGTCGGCGACCCGGCGCAAGAGCTCGGCCTGTGCCGAGCTTTCGGCCAGATTGCGCGCCAATGCCTGTCTGGCATTGGTCACCGCCTGATCGATGAGCAGGCGCTTTTCGCCGCGCTTGGGCACGAGCAGCTCGACCTTGCGTCCGGCGCGCACGGCGAGCGCTTCGGCAACCAGCGCGCGCGAGGGCGTGTCATGGCTGAGCAGCACCACACGCGGCGGCACGCGCTCGGCATAGAACTGGCCGAGAAAGCCATCAAGCAGCTCGCCATCCTCGACTTCGGCCGTGTGGCTCGGGAAATAGGCGCGATTGCCGTTGTTGCGCCCGGCCCGGTAGAAAAACACCTGCACGCAGGCACGGCCGCCCTCGCGATGCATGGCGATGACATCGGCATCGTCGACGGCTTCGGTGTTGATGCCCTGCTTGGAGGCGATGTTGGCCAACGCACGGATGCGATCGCGGATCGCCGCCGCCTGCTCGAAATCCATCGCCTCGCTGGCGGCGAGCATCTGCGCCTTGAGCTGGTCCTGGATGTCCTGTGAGCGGCCGGCGAGAAAGGCGCGCGCGTCCTCAACCCGCTGGGCGTAGTCCACAGCGGAGATGCGGCCGACACAAGGCGCGGTGCAGCGCTTGATCTGGTACTGCAGGCAGGGCCTGGAGCGATTGGCGAAGATCGAATCCGGACAGGAGCGCAATTGAAACGCACGCAGCAGGGCGTTCAGCGTTTCGTTCACCGAGCTCGAGCTGGCAAACGGCCCGAAATACTCCCATTGCTTGCGCTTGGAGCCGCGCAACCGCGTGAGTTGCGGGTAATCGTGCGCCTTGCCGATGACGATATAGGGGAAGGACTTGTCATCGCGCAGGACGATGTTGAACGGCGGCCGGTAGCGCTTGATCAGATTGGCCTCAAGCAACAGCGCTTCAACTTCGCTGCCGGTGGTGATGACTTCGAGGCCTCGGGTGAGCGCTACCATGCGTTGAATACGCCCGGACAGCCCGCTCGGTCTGGCATAGGAACTGACGCGCTTCTTCAGACTTTTTGCTTTACCGACATAAAGCACCTCGCCCTTTGCATCGGTCATGCGATAGACACCGGGCTTGTTGGGCAGCAGTTTGAGCTGCGCGTGCAGATAACCGGCGCCGACGAGATCGTCGGCCGTTTTGGCTGTATTGAGCGCGCTGTCCACCATGCCGCTGTATGTGCGCTGGCGACGGCAGGGGGTCAACGCCTGTCAGGCGACCGGCGCCGTTGGGCGGATGCGTGGCCGGCGCCATTCACGGCTGCCCTGGATTGGTGCACGTTATTGAAGCGTTTGATGAGACGAAGGGTTTGACGAGGGGAACGATCCGATGATGCGCGTTGCAGCTTTGCTGATGCTTACGGTCGGCTTGACCGGCACCGCCTTCGCCCAGGAGGAAGCGGCGAGCGAGGAGCCGGTCATGCAGGAATACAACGTCTTCGCTGTGCCTTCGCGCGAGATCGAGGATCTGGTCAGCGCGACGGCCGAGGCCATGGCCGACTACGGCCTGGAGACCTTTTACGCACAGGGCTTCTTGCCCCACGTGACGCTCTACCTGACCGCCTTCCCGGAAGACAAGCTGCCGGAGATCAAGGCGCGTATCGAGGCCAAGGCGCGTACCATGACCCGCTTTCCGCTGCAGGTGGATGGCACGCACCTGACCAAGGGGCGCTGGTATTTCCTCGATCTGGTGCGTTCCGAGGACTTGCAGCGCCTGTCGGATGAGATCGTCATGGAGCTGTCGCCGCTGCGCGAGCGCGCCTACGAGGCGCCGGAATGGGTGCAGAACTATCCGGAGAAGCTGGCCGCCTTTGAGCGCTATGGCAGCCCGAACGTGTTCACCCAGTTCGGCCCGCATCTGACCCAGCTCGCCGGTGAGGAAAGCACCGAACTCGATCGCTATATCGAGGAGACCGCCGATCAGCCGGTGAAGGCCGAAGGCGAGGTGATCGGCATCGGCTTCGCGCCGGTGGATGCGCTCGGCCAGGTCATGGGCGGCACGGAAGAGATCTACCTCTTCGCCAACTGAGGTGATGGCCGCGGGTCAGATCCGCCCGCGGCCCGTCCGTCGCTCGCCCAGCGTGCGCGCGTCTACCAGCTCAGATAGAGGCCGACGTCACCCGGCATGCCGTTCGGGAAGTTGATGATGCGCGCCTCGAGCTTGTAGCCGAGCGGCTTGAGCTCGCGCAGATAGGTTTCGTAGCCGGTCTTGGCATCGCCCTGCAGGGTGTCCGGCCAATCGGTGCGGCCGCTGTTGATGGCGCGGCCGGAATCCGTGCACCAGTCGCTCGGAAAATGGCCGATCATGATCGAGGTCTGGCCACGAGCGGCGGCATCGCTCAGCCGGCGGCCGAGGCGCTCGCGCCAGTCGCCGGGAATCTCGCCATCGAAGAACTCGTCGCGGATACGCGCCTGTTCCTCGCGCCGCTGCCGCTCCTTTTCTTCCTGCTTTTTCTTTTCTTCGAGCGCACGCTCGGTGGCGATATCGGTGAGTTGCGTCGGTTTGAGGTCGAACGCCATCGACTTCCCTCCAAAGTGTGGCCCGCGCGCCGGGCACAAAGCAGATCCGTTGGCTTCGGATTTACACCGCTAGGACGGAAATGTGACGCTCTTGTTGCGATGCAAAAAGCCGCGGCCTGCTGGAGGGCAGACCGCGGCGTTTTGTCGTCGACGTGTGTCCGTGGCTAGGCCTGGATGAGTAGAAGCTGATCAGCCGGATCCTGCACGGCTTCGGTCAAGGTGGTGCGCATCTTCTGCAACGCGCGGTGCTCGATCTGGCGCACGCGCTCTTTCGAGATGCCGAGCTCCTTGCCGAGATCCTCGAGCGTCCGCGCCTCGTCGCACAAACGCCGCTCTTTGATGATGAGCTGCTCGCGCGGGCTCAGCTTATCGAGGGCGTCGTACAGCCACTTCGAGCGGACCTCGGTGTCGCGGAAGGTGCCGACCGTTTCTTCCGGGTCCGGCCGGTCGTCGGCCAGGAAGTCCTGCCACTCATCCTCGCCCTCGATGCTGATGGTCGCGTTCAGCGATTGATCGGCCGCCGAGAGCCGCGCCTCCATGGCCTCGACATCGGCCTTCGAAACGTTCAGCTCGGTGGCGATCGTCTGGCGGCTGTCGTCATCGAGCCGGCCGTTGACGCCGTCCTCGATCTTGGCGCGCAGGCGGCGAAGGTTGAAAAACAGCGCTTTTTGCGCCGCCGTCGTGCCGGTGCGCACGACCGACCAGTTGCGCAGAATGAAGTCCTGCATGGCCGAACGAATCCACCAGGCGGCATAGGTGGAAAAGCGCACCTCGCGCTCGGGCTCGAAGCGCGCAGCGGCCTGCATCAGCCCGACGGTGCCTTCCTGCACCAGATCGTTCATCGGCAGGCCATAATTGCGAAAGCGCGACGCGGTGCTGATCACCAGGCGCATATAGGCGCTGACCAGTTCGTGCAGGGCGGTTTCGTCGCCGTGGTCGCGCCAGCGGTAGGCGAGGTCCAGCTCATGTTCTCGACTGAGCAGCGGCGCATTCATCGATTCGCGGATGAAGCGCCGCTGGGCCTGCTGGGTATCGGTTGAGTCATTCGTGCTCATGGGTCCGTTCCCGCCATGTTGTTGCGCCAGCGCGATGCCTACGCCCCGCTTAACTATAAGGAAATACGCCTACAGCGCCCACTTAGATTGTTTCTTCTGGGGCAACAGACCGTTTCTGCGACATTGGGAACCTTCGATGCAGGCGAAAATGTCGTATTTGACACTGTTTGCTAAGGCAAATGCGGCCGCGCCAAGGCGGCTCTGGCGCTGGCCGCGCCCAGCCGGTATCTGGCACAAGATCGCTTCGCAAACATGAGGCAACGCCCGGCGTCCGGCCGGCAGATCAAGTATGACCGCAAGCACGCTGTTCAAACGCCTTGGTTCGCACGACTGGGTCCAGCGCCTTCTGGCACGTCTGATCGCACTGTATCTGTATCTGGTCATGCGCACGATCCGCTGGAAGATCGAGATCGATCCGGCGACCGAACGGCTGGTCGCAGCTGGCGGAACTGTGATCGGCTGTTTCTGGCACGGTCGCTTGGCAGGCCTGCCCTTCGCCTCGACGCACCTCAAGCGGCATTCGCCCGGCGGCAAGATGCGAGGTTATTGCCTGATCTCGGACCACCGCGATGGCCGCATCATTGCGCATGCCACGCGCTATCTCGGCTTCCAGGTGGTCATCGGCTCGACCAAGCGCGGCGGGCTGGCCGCGTTCATCGAGATGCGCCGCATCCTGAGACAAGCCAATATCGGCATCGCCATCGCCCCGGACGGGCCACGCGGTCCGCGCATGCGCGTCAGCCCGGGCATCATTCGCCTGGCGGCCAAGACGGGCGTGCCGATCCTGCCGTTCACCTTCTCCTGCAAACCGCAATGGCGCATGCGCAGCTGGGACGCGTTCGTCCTGCCGTTGCCATTCGGCCGCGGCGTCATCCGCTGGGGCGCGCTCCTGCCGATCGCCCCCGACTTGGACGAGGATAGCATCAAGGTCGCCTGCAAGGCATTGGAAGCGGTCATGGTGCCGTTTGTGCAAGACACCGATCACGCCGTCGGCGTAAAGGCCGTCGAGCACGATGATGCCAGTGCGCGCCTCAAGGCCAGCGAGCGGGCGGTTCAGGCCGGATGAGGGCGGATCGGCTTGGCAGCACGGGCCAGTGCCTGCTCGCACTCTATCAAGGCGTCACGTTTGCCGCGGCACCGCTGTTGCGCTGGCATCTGCAACGGCGTGCCCGGCGCGGCAAGGAAGACCTGACGCGTCTGCCCGAGCGCTTCGGCCAGGCCTCGCTGGCACGCCCGGACGGTCCGCTCATCTGGCTGCACGCCGCCTCGGTCGGCGAATCGCTCTCGACGCTGCCCCTGATCGAGCGGCTCTGCCACGACGACCGGGCGCGACACATCCTGCTCACCACCGGCACGCTGACCTCGGCCCGCCTGATGGCCGCACGTCTGCCGGCGCGCACGCTGCACCAGTTCGTACCGCTCGATCGCCGCGCCTGGACCGAGCGGTTTTTGCAGCACTGGCGACCGGATTGCTATCTCAGCCTGGAATCCGAGCTCTGGCCGAACACGCTGGGCGCGATCCGCCGCCAGCGCATCCCGGCCGCGCTGGTCAATGGCCGCCTGTCGGCCCGCTCGGCGGCGCGCTGGCAGCGCCTGCCCGGGCTGGCGCGCTACCTGCTAACCAGCTTTCGCCTGGTGCTGGCACAGAGCGCCACCGACGCCGAGCATTTCCGCACCATCGGTGGCATCGAGGTCGCTTGCCTCGGCAATCTCAAGCATGCCGCAGCGCCCTTGCCGGCAGACACGGCCGCTCTGGCAGATCTGCGCCGGGCGTTGGGCAACCGTCCTTGCTGGGTGGCGGCGAGCACGCATCCGGGCGAGGAGGCCCATCTGCTTGACGTGCACCAACGCCTCGCGCGGCATCTGCCTGAGGTGTTGACGCTCATCGTGCCACGCCATCCCGAGCGCGGCGACGCCATCCGCGCCGAGCTCACCGCGCGCGCCCTCGACGTCGCCGTGGCGCAACGCTCGGCCGGCGACGCCTTACACACCGACACGGGCATCTATCTGGCGGATACCATGGGCGAACTCGGCCTGTTCTTCCGCCTTGCCGCGGTCGCGTTCATCGGCGGTTCGCTCGTGCCCCATGGCGGTCACAATCCGCTCGAGCCGGCGCGGCTGGGCCTGCCGGTGCTGTGCGGACCGCATATGGAAAATTTCGTCGACATGCTGGCGGCGCTGCAAAAGGGCAAAGCGGCCGAAACCGTGGCCGATGGCAAGGCTTTGGCCCGGCGCTTGGTGGTCTTGCTGCGCGATCCGGCCGAGCGACGCTGTATCGGCGAAGCGGCTGCGCAGATCGCCATGCAGGAAGCCGACGTCGCCGCACGCGTACACGCCGCCCTGCGCCCGGTCCTGCCGCCGCCGTCATCCGCCGAAGCGCACTATGCGAGCGCCTGACTTCTGGCAGCGCAACGGCCTCGCAGCGCACGCGCTGGCACCGCTCGGCGCGCTGTACGACCTGGCCGGCCACTGGCGCTGGGCTCGCACGACGCCGTGGCGGGCACCGGTGCCGGTCATCTGCGTCGGCAATCCGACCGTCGGCGGCAGCGGCAAGACCCCAGTAGCGATCGCCCTGATCGCGCGTCTGCAGGCGCAGTTTGGTGTGCATGCCCACAGCCTGAGCCGGGGCTATGGCGGCCGGCTGGCGGGACCGCTGGCGGTCGATCCAACAGCGCACACGGCGATCGATGTCGGCGACGAGCCCTTGCTGCTCGACGAGGTCGCGGCGACCGCCTGGATCGCGCGCCGGCGGGCGGAGGGCGCGCGGGCTGCCGTCAAGGCCGGGGCGCCGCTCATCGTCATGGATGACGGCATGCAGAACCCGTCCGTGCACAAAGATCTGGTGCTTGCCGTGATCGATGCGCGCGCGGGCCTCGGCAACGGCCGAGTCGTGCCCGCCGGGCCATTGCGCGAGCACAAAGACCGGGCACTGCGACGTGCCGACGCACTCCTTCTGGTCGGTGACGAGGCGGCGCCGGTCGATCTGCCGCTGTCGGCCGGTCAGCCGGTGCTGACTGCGCGGCTGGTACCCGCCGACAACGCCGCCGCGTTCAGCGGGCAGGCGCTGGTGGCGTTTGCCGGCATCGGTAGACCCGACAAGTTTTTCCAGACCCTGACGGCGCTCGGCGCCGACATTCGCGCGCGCCACAGCTTCCCCGATCACCACCGGTACAGCGACACCGAACTCGATCGCTTGCGCGCGGAGGCAAAGCGCCACGGCGCACGCCTGGTGACGACACGCAAGGACTTCGTCCGCCTGAGCGCAGCGCAGCGCGACGGCATCGATGTGCTCGATGTCGCCATGGCCTTCGACGACCTGGCAGCGCTCGATCGCCTGCTCACGCCGCTGGCGAACGCCGCCGCCAGCGCTTCAGGCCCCGGGCTTGCGCGCGACGAAGCGTAAGCGGACATAATCGGCGTACCAGATGCCGTCGTCGGTCAGCAGGCTCGGCCGCAGCCAGCGCTCGGCACGCTCGAGCACGCGCGCGCGAGCGGCCGCATCGGCATCGCCCAGAAACGGCCCGGCAAAGGTGGCGAGCCAGCCGGACATGTCGGTCGGCAGCGGCGTCGGACGCGGGTGAAGGGCGATCTGTTCGACGCCAAGACCGCCCGCTTCGAGCATGGCGGCATAGGCCTCAGGGCGCGGGAAGACCCAGGGTAGCCGCTCCGGTTGCGGCAGATGTTCCGCCTCGAGTGCCGCGTACAATGCCGTGCAGATCGCCGCGACATTGGCGAAGCCGCCCATTTCGGCCACAAACCGCCCACCTGGCACGAGCGCGCGCCGAACCGCGTCGACGACGCGCACGGGCTCGGGCATCCAGTGCAGCGCGGCGTTGGACAAGACCGCGTCGAACGCGTCGGCGAACGGCAGGGCATGGCCATCGGCACACACCACCGCAAGGCCATGCACACGCGCGGCCTGGACCATATCCAGCGACGCATCGAGGCCAATGACCTGGCAGCCGAGCGCGTGCACCCTGGCGCTCAGCCGACCGTCACCACAGCCGAGATCAAGGATGCGCTCGCCGGGTCGGGCTTCGAGCAGATCGAGAAGCGGTGCACCCAGGTCGGCGACGAAGCCGGCGTGCCGGCGATAGCCCTCGGCCTGCCAGCTTTGGCCGGCCAGACGGTCGCGCGGCGCGACTTTAGTCATGGCCCAGAACGACACCCTCACGGCGTGGATCGGCGCCGCCGTGCAGCACCTCGCCGTCGATCGCGATGATGTGCAGGCCGCTGTTCAGATCGCGCAAACCCACCTCGTGACCGAGATCGACCAGCGCATCGGCCAGGTCCTTGGCCTGGGCGACATCTTCGATATCGGTGGCGCCATTGCGATTGACGACATGCGGCCGGGCCGCGGCTTCGCCCGGGCTCATGCCGTGATCGATCAGGCCGATCAGGCTGCGGGCGGTGTAGGCGATGATGCGCGAGCCGCCGGGCGAGCCGGTGAGGATCACCGGGCGACCGTCCTGCAAGACAATCGTCGGGCTCATCGATGACCGCGGCCGCTTGCCGGCCTCGACCCGATTGGCCACCGGCACGCCGTCGCGCTCGGGCACGAAGGAGAAATCCGTGAGCTGATTGTTGAGCAGAAAGCCGCCGACCATCAGCCTCGAGCCGAAGCCGGTCTCGATGCTCGAGGTCATGGAGACGGCATTGCCCATGGCATCGATGATCGAGATGTGCGTCGTGCCGGGCCGCTCGTTGCCTTGGTGGGGCGCCAGCCGCAGGCCCTCGTCGTGCGGCGGTTTGCCCGCGCTGGCCTCGCCGCTGGCCCGGGCGGGATCGATCAGGCTGGCCCGGCTTTGCAGATAGGCGCTGTCCAGCAGGCCATCGACCGGCACGGCCACGAAATCGCTATCAGCCATGTACTGCCCGCGATCGGCGTAAGCCAGCTTGGAGGCTTCGATGAACAGATGCGCACTGTCGACGCCGGGGCCGAGTTCGGCCAGCGGGAAGCCGCGCAGCAGACCCAGAATGTATGCGACCGTCAGGCCGCCCGAGCTCGGCGGCCCCATGCCGCAGACCTCGAACCCGCGATAGTCCAGACACACCGGCGCGCGCACGACCACCAGGTAGGCGGCCAGGTCTTCGAGCGTCATGACGCCGGCGTTGACCGGCGCGTGCTGGACGGTCTCGACGATCGCCGTCGCCAGATCGCCCTGATAGAACGGCGTGCTGCGTTCCTGTGCCAGCGCACGAAGGGTGTGCGCCAGCTCGGGATTGCGCAAGACGTCGCCCGGCGCGGGCGGCTGGTTGTCCTCGCCAAAGAAATAGCCCTTTGCCGCCGGAAAAGCAGCCAGGCCGCGCTGCTGGGCGTCGGCGACGGCACCGGCCAGACGCGGTGTGACGGCGAAGCCATCCTCGGCCGCAGCGATCGCCGGCGCGAGCAGGTCCGGCCAGGGCCGCTGGCCGAAGCGGCCATGCACGTCATCGAGCAGCTTGACCAGCCCGGGCACGCCGACCGACAGGCCGCCGGGCACGACCGACCACCACGCGCGCGGCTGACCGAAATCATCGAGAAAATAACCTTCATCCGCGGCCGCAGGCGCGGTTTCGCGGCCATCGAAACTGTACAGGCGCCCCTGGGCGGCATCGAAATACAGAAGGAACGCGCCACCACCGAGGCCCGAGCTTTGCGGCTCGACCAGCGCCAGCATCATCTGCACGGCCACCAGCGAGTCGATGGCGTTGCCACCCTCGGCAAGAACGGCCTGGCCGGCCTGTGCCGCCAGGGGATGCGCCGCCACGACCATGCCGCCGGTCGCCGTACCGCTCTTGATTGACGAGCGCGTGATGGTCGCTTCCGGTTGCACCGGCTCTTGCGCCAACGCCATGGACGCCAGCAGCAGCCAGCCGGGCAGCAGCAAACCAGGGCAGAGCCTCCGCGAGGCGCGTGTCGTCATGCTGTCTTCTCCCTGCCCCGCTCGGTCGACGCCATGCTTTGCCTGTCCGCCCGGCCAGTGACCAGTGTCCGGACGCTTCAGCGGCGCAAAAAAAGGGGGTGCCGTCGGCACCCACGGACGACCTGAGCACAAATCCTTAAAGAAACCCTAACTCGGCCCCGCCATAATCATACGCGCGTATGTCAGGATTGGCTTTGCTATTTCACGCCCTGCCCGGCCCAGCAGTCTGCCGTGCGGAACAGACGATCGCGCCACGCGCGGATTTCGGGCAGGGCTGGGCACGCTTGGGTACGGTATTCCTCGATCGCGGCGATGGCCGCCTGAGCCGCTATGCCGGGCCGCGCCTGCTCGCCGTGATGACCTATCCGCATGACAGCCGGCTCCGGCGCACCTTCCTGCTCAGCTTTGACCGAGAGCGCCGGCTGGTACGCGACAGCGGCCGGCTCATGCCTGCCGGCAGCGTCTTCCAGCAGACCTTCGCCGATGCCGCCGTGCGCTGGCCGCATGCGGTCGCAGCGGGCGAGACCCTGCTCAGCCATCTGCGCCTGCGTGACGAGGGCCGGCGGCGCATTCCGCTCGGCCTGAGCGCCGACATCACCGCCAGCCGCCTGCGCGCGAGCGGCCGCAAGGCCAGCCTGACCTCGGTGACGCGCGCGTGGCACGCCTATCGCCCCGTGAGCCATCTTTGGGCGGCTCACCTGTTCTGGCGTCGCGGGCGCAGCGATGCCCAGGCCTTTGGCTGGATGCGCCAGGACAATCTCGGCGGCTTTCTGGCGTTGGCCGTGCATTTCCACGAACGTGGCTGTGATAGCGCTGCAGGCGATGCCGGTCTGGACCGGCACACGACCTGGCACATCCATGGTGCCGGCGAGCTGCCGTGCATCGAAGCGCGCCTGGCGCCGGTGCCGCGCGCGCTCCGCCCGCCCAACGCGCTGCGCCGGGCAGCCGCGAGCCTGGTCTTCTGGTAGCCGACAGCGCGGGCTCGCCCGGCGGCGCCGTCTCAAGCTCCGTGCTTTTCGGCTTTGGGGCGTGGCCGGCTTCGGCTAGGTAGGAGGGCCTTTGAGGCCGTAGCCTTCTTCGATCACCCGCCAACAGCGGCGTCTTGCGTGCTGCAATCCCTACCTGTTCCGCCCGTTTTCCTGTGGTCGCTGTTCCTGGTCATCGCCCTGCTCGTGCTCGTGCAGGCGGCTGACTGGTTCACCGAAGCCGCCGAACGCATCGGCCTCGCCTTCGGCCTGCCCAGTTTCGTCGTCGGCGTCACCATCGTCGCCATCGGGACCTCGCTGCCGGAGGTGGTCGCCTCGGTGCTGGCCGTGCTCGAAGGCGCGAGCGAGATCGTCGCCGGCAATGTCGTCGGCTCGAACATCGCCAATCTCATGCTCGTACTCGGCATCGGCGCGATTCTCACCGGCCGTTTGTGCGTGCACTACGATTTGAACGTCGTCGATCTGCCGTTCCTGGTCGGCTCGGCCTTCTTTCTGGCGATCATCCTGCTGAACGGCTCGGTAGGCCGGATCGAAGCGGTCATGTGCCTGTTCGGTGTGTGTGTCTACATGCACTACGCCCTGACCAACCGCCACGTACCGGTGCTGGCCGAGCCGGACGAACTGCCGGAACCGCCTGCCGGCAAAGTCGGTCTGGCGCGCACGCTGGCCGTGCTGTTCGGCGCGGGCCTGCTCATCTATCTCGGCGCCGAGGGTACCATCTGGTCGGTCATCGAACTGGCGGCAATCGCCGGCATTGGCCGGGAGGTCATTGCCGCCAGTGCGGTCGCTGTCGGCACATCGCTGCCGGAAGTGGTCGTCACGGTCAGCGCCGCCAGGCGCGATCGGGCGGAGCTGGCCGTCGGCAACCTGCTCGGCTCGAATGTCTTCAACGCGTTTGCCGTCATCGGCATCAGTGCCATGATCGGCGAGCTCTATGTGCCGGAATCGATCATCAATTTCGCCCTTCCCTTGATGATTGTCGGCACATTGTTGACGGTATTCATCATGATGCGACGCGAAATGACCGCCTGGGAAGGCTGGCTCATGCTCATGTTCTACGCCTATTTTCTGACCTCGCTGTTCCAGCCGATGTAACCGCCAAGCATGTTACCTCTTGAAGTCGACCTGATCTTGCGACAGTGTTTGGTGGCGACACCGTAAAGGGGAGATATCCATGCGTGCATTCGCTGTTCTTTTCGCTGCCGGCCTGTTCACAATCGCTGCCGGCACGGCGTTCGCCTGCCCGGGCATTATGCAGAGCGTCAGCACCGAGACCAAGACTGTTGCGTCGGCCGATGGCAAGACCCCGGTGGTCATCCCGACCCCGCCGAAGTCCGGCTCGTAAGACCGCCAAACAAGCGACATTCGCATTGTGTCGTTCAGCCGCCGTGGCGCTTTGCCCGGCGGTGTTTTTTTGCCGCAATGCCTGAGCGATGCGCGCGCTCGGCCGGTGCGCGCCCGCTTGTCCCTTGGCCCTGGCCGACAGCCGCGGTAGCTTAGAAACGTTCTAAGAATTTCGCGGATTGCCCGTCAGGTATGTTTGAAGTCTCCGTCTGGAGCGTCTTTATCGCCGCCTTGCTGACGGCACTGGCCACCGGCCTCGGTGCCCTGCCGTTCCTGGCGGTCAAGGACATGAGCCGGCACTGGCTGGGTCTGTCCAACGCCATCGCTGCCGGCCTCATGCTCTCGGCCAGTTTCGGCCTGATCTACGAGGGCATTGAATTCAGCGCCCTGCGCACTGTCATCGGCGTGCTGCTCGGCGTGGCGCTGATCGCCTGGGCGCACCGGTTCATCCACAACCAGGGCCACATCTCGGTCGGCGAACTCAAGGGCGCCGACGCCAAGAAAGCCATTTTGATCATCGGCATTATGTTCATGCACTCCATGGCCGAGGGCATCGGCGTCGGCGTGGCCTATGGCGACGGCGACGATCTGGGCGTGTTCATCACCGCCGCGATCGCCGTGCACAACATTCCCGAGGGCTTGGCGATTGCGCTGGTCATGATCCCGCGCGGCACATCGGTCGCTGCCGCCGCCGGCTGGTCGATCTTCTCGAGCCTGCCGCAGCCGGTTCTGGCCGTGCCGGCCTTCCTGTTCGTGCTCGCCTTCGAGCCGTTCCTGCCGATCGGCCTTGGCCTTGCCGCCGGCGCCATGATCTGGATGTCGTTTGCCGAGCTGGTGCCGGAAGCCAACGACGATGCCGGGCACGACAGCGTTGCCATTGCGCTGACCTTGTCGATTGCAGCGATGATCGCCTTCCAGGAACTGATCTTGCGCTGAGACCCACCAAAGGACGGACGACCTACGATGATCCCCGGCTTTGCCAGTCGGCGCCGTTTTCACGAGCTGAGCGAGCAGGAAGTGCTCGCCTTGGCGATTGCCTCGGAAGAGGACGATGCGCGCATCTACCGGACCTATGCCGAGCAACTGCGCGCCGGTTTCCCGGCCTCCGCGGCCGTGTTTGATGACATGGCGGCAGAAGAGGACCGGCATCGCCAGTGGCTCATCGAGCTGCACAAGCGCCGGTTCGGCGACGTCATCCCGCTGATCCGGCGGGAACATGTCGCCGGCTACTACCAGCGTCGGCCGGTCTGGCTGATCGGCAATCTCGGCATCGAACGCATCCGCGCCGAGGCGTTGGCCATGGAAAAGGACGCGCATGCGTTTTACCTGCGCGCGGCCAAGCGCACCCAGGACGCCGCGACCCGCAAGCTGCTCGGCGATCTGGCCCGGATCGAGGCCGGCCATGAGGCCAAGACCACGGCGCTCGGCGAAGCCCATCTGGACGCGCAGGCGCGCGATCAGGAAGAGCTGCTGGCCAAGCGGCAGTTCATCCTCACCTGGGTGCAGCCGGGTCTGGCCGGCCTGATGGACGGCTCGGTATCGACCCTGGCGCCGATCTTCGCCGCCGCCTTCGCCACCGGCGATACCTGGCAGACGTTTCTGGTCGGCCTGGCCGCGTCGGTCGGCGCTGGTATTTCCATGGGCTTCACCGAGGCCGCCTCGGACGATGGCGAACTGTCCGGGCGCGGCTCACCGCTCAAGCGCGGCATCGCTTCCGGCGTGATGACCACGATCGGCGGTCTCGGCCACGCCCTGCCCTACCTGATCCCAAACTTTCAACTGGCGACCACCATCGCCATCATCGTCGTGTTCATCGAGCTGTGGGCGATCGCCTGGATTCAGAACAAATACATGGACACGCCGTTCCTGCGCGCGTCCTTCCAGGTCGTCCTCGGCGGCGCCCTAGTGTTCGCCGCGGGCATTCTGATCGGCAACGCTTAGGCACCGCAAAGCCCCCTATTAGGCCACGCAGCCGGCAGCTTGATGGGAGCCGTAGAGCCCGGCTGCCGGCGTCCCGATCGGCGAGATCGCGCCGCTATGTGCGCGCAAACCGGGACATCCCGTGCGCCTGCACCTGACCGCTCGGCAACACGCAGCATGATCCCGCGCGCCAGGGTAAAGCACGCGCGCGGCCGCCGCCTACGCCGCTTGCGACGTCGGCTCGCTGCCGGTGAACCGCGCACGCAACGCCGTGCGCCCGGAGAGTGCCTCGTCCGCTGCCGCTCTGCGGACGGGGCCGAAACCGCGCACGGCATCCGGCCAGGTCGCCAGCGCCACGGCAGCATCATAGCGATCACCGGTTAGCATGTCGTTAATGGCAGCGAGATCCGCGCGGTAAAGCGACAACAAATGGCGATCAAGCTTGCGATCGCCGTGATAGCGGAACGGATCGAGCAGCGTTCCGCGCAGATGACGAACTCCGGCTAAGCCTTTGAAAATACGCATCATCCATGGCCCATACGCACGCTTGCGCGGCCGGCCTGTGTTCGGATCGATGGCCGACATCAGGGGCGGTGCCAGATGGAATTCGAGCGTCGGCTCACCCTCGAACTGCGCCGCGATCGCCGCCGCAAACCGGCCATCACTATAAAGGCGCGCGACCTCGTACTCGTCCTTGATCGCCATGAGCTTGAACAGGTTGCGCGCGACCGCGTGGCTCAGCGCCTGCGACCCCGGCACGAGCGCCTGTTCACGTGCACGTATCGCTTCAACCGCATCGGCGAAATGCTTAGCATAGCGCCGGTTTTGGTAGGCTTCCAGAAAGCTGACGCGCGTCTCGACCTGGGCCTCCAGGGGCGTCGACGATGGCGCTGTCGCGCGCGGCGTGAGCCTGGCGTCGATCGCATCGGCGTGCACCACCGCCCGCCGCCCCCAGGTGAACGCACGCGTGTTGGCTACCACCGCCGTACCGTTCAGCTCAATCGCGCGCATGAGCGCGGCCTGCGACAGAGGCACAAGACCTCGTTGCCACGCCGCGCCGAGCAACAACATATTGGCATACACCGCATCGCCGAGCAGCTCGCTGGCGAGGCGCGTGGCGTCGAGAAAAGCCGCGGAGTCCGCCGCCAGATGGCCGGTCAGACGTTGCCGCAGGCGCGTCTCGGGCGCCGCGGCATCGCGCGCGCGAACCATCGCGCCGGTTGGGGCAATGTCGGCATTAATCAGCGCACGCGTCCGCTCAGCGCGCACGCGCCAGAGCGCCTCATCGCCGGCCGCGGTCATCAGATCACCGCCCAACAGCAGATCACAGCCGCCCGGGCCGACGCGCGGCGCGTGCAGGGCATCCGGCCGCTCGGCGATGCGCACATGGCTGATGACGGCACCGTATTTCTGCGCCAGCCCGGCCTGATCGAGCGCGACCACCGCCTTGCCTTCAAGATGCGCCGCCATGGTCAACAGCGCCGATAGAGTGACCACGCCCGTGCCACCGATGCCGGTAATCAAAATGCCGTAATCATTTGAAATCGTTGGCAATTCAGGCTCTGGCAACAGCCAGGGCGCGCCGTCATCGGCGTCTTTCGGCCGGCGCAATCGACCACCGCGCACGGTAACGAAGCTCGGGCAAAAGCCCTTCAGACAGGAGAGATCCTTGTTGCAGGTCGACTGGTTGATGCGCCGTTTGCGGCCGAATTCGGTCTCGACCGGCTCGATCGACAGGCAGTTCGATTGCACCGAACAGTCGCCGCAGCCTTCGCACACGGCCTCATTGATGACCACGCGGACATCTGGATCATCGAGCAGGCCGCGCTTGCGCCGCCGGCGTTTTTCCGTTGCGCAAAGCTGGGCGTACACGATCGCCGTGACGCCGGCGGTGTCGCGCAAGGTGCGCTGGACGGTATCCAGCTCGTCACGGTGATGCACCCGGACCGGCGGGCTAACTGTTTGAAATTGCTCAGGTTCGTCGCTGACGATGCGCACGTCGCGGACGCCCTCGGCGAGGAGCTGGGCGGCGATCGCTTGCGGCGACGGCTGGCCCTCCGGCGCCTGCCCGCCGGTCATGGCAACGGCATCATTGTGCAGGATTTTGTAGGTCATGGTCACGCCGGACGCGACGGCCGCACGAATGGCCAGCAGGCCGGAATGAACATAGGTGCCGTCGCCCATGTTGACGAAAACATGATCGCCGTCGACGAACGGCGCCTGGCCGATCCAGGCCGCGCCCTCGCCGCCCATATGGCTGTACGTCTCGGTCCGCCGGTCCATGGTGATGACCAGGTAATGACAGCCGATTCCAGCCATTGCGCGGCTGTTTTCCGGGATTTTCGTCGAGGTGTTGTGCGGGCAGCCGGAGCAGAAATAGGGCATGCGCGCCGCCGCGACCGGGTCATCGGCGAGCTGGGCGCGCCTGGCGTCCAGCCAGGCGACATGCGCCCTGGCCTGCGCGTCCGCCCGTGCGCCGAGCAGGCTGACAATGGCGCGCGCGATCAGACCCGGTTCGAGTTCGCCGCTGGCCGGCAGAAGGTTGTCGCGCTTGCCCAGGACTTCCGGGCAAGTCATTGATCCATATAAGATTTCTTTCGTCTGCAGCTCGATGAACGGCCGCTTGTCCTCGACCACGAGAATGCGCTGCAGGCCATCCGCGAAGCGACGCAGACCGGCCGGCTCGAGCGGCCAGACCATGGCCGGTTTGTACACACGCAAACCGAGGGCGCGCGCCTTGGCGGCATCGATGCCGAGGTCGTCGAGCGCCTGACGCAGGTCGTTAAAGGCGCGTCCGGCGCCGATGATTCCCACGACATCTGTCGCGTTTTGTCCCATCTGGTGATCAAACGCCGCATCGCGATGGAATTGTCCACACAAGGGGATTTTGTGCGTCAGCAGGCGCGTTTCCTGCACAAGTGGCGGATCTGGCCAACAGATGTGCACCTTTTCACCATGCGTCGATTCCCCTAGCCAGGCGAAATCGTGCCGGCCCGGATCGATGTCGGCGAGCCCGCTGCCATCGGCCGTGTCGGCGGTCAACTTCAACGCGATCCACAAGCCGGTCGCCCGCGACAAGGCCCAGCCATACAACCCGAAGTCGATGACCTCCTGGATCGAGCTCGGCGCCAGGACCGGCATGGCGGCATCGGCCAGGGCGTACTCGCTGCCATGGGCGAGCGTCGAGCTCTTGCAGGCATGATCGTCGCCGGCCAAAGCGAGCACGCCGCCGAAACGGGAGGTTCCGGCGTGCTGCGCGTGCTTGAAGACATCGCCGGTACGATCGACGCCGGGGCCCTTGCCGTACCACAGGCCGAACACGCCATCGACCTTGGCATCGGGCTGCAGGGCGACCTGCTGGCTGCCCCAGATCGCCGTCGCGGCGAGGTCTTCGTTAATCCCTGGTTGAAAGACAATGCCGGCCGCATCGAGGTAGCGCTGCGCCTGCCAGAGCGCCCGATCGACACCACCCAGAGGCGAGCCACGATAGCCTGAAACAAAACCGCCGGTATTCAATCCGGCGCGCGCATCGCACTGTTTTTGCAAGAGCAGCAGCCGCACGATCGCCTGCGTACCGGTGAGCAGCACCTCGCCGCGTGCCGCCTCATAGCGATCCTCGAGCGCCACCGCCCGCAAGCCCATGCCCTGCCTCCCACCCGCGCGTGCTCCGCCACGCGTCTTGAGGTCGGGAGTCTATGTCTCCGGCGAGCCCGAGAAAAGGGCACACTGCCGCTGAATGATCTTCTCACCCGCCACCAGCGCTACAATCGAACAGACCGGCCAGGGTCTACACGAAGGCCCCGTGTTTGGCCGCGCGACCGCCAACGAGCACGCGTCACGTTTCAAGGCTATGCGATAGAACTCAATATTGAAAAGTGCATAGGGATGGATGTAAAACTTGACCGTAGAGAACCCGATCCGCGTGGAGCAAACTTTCATGAATCGACGTTTATTGTTTGTCGTCGTTGTGCTCGTAACACTTGCGACTGGCCTGCCGCTACTCATACAGTATGGGATCTCTGGAAGCGCGGAGCAGAGTCCAAGTCGCGGTCAAGCGCAGGCTCAGAATTGTCCGCCAACGACATGCGTTTGCCCTAACGGGGGTTGCTCAGAGCGTTGTTGTTGATCTGACAAGTCCGATTGGCTGAAATATAAGGGGGGGGGGGGTGTTTGATTCTTGGATATAAGGGATCCAATAAAACTAAGATTGGGGAACGGTTGGCCTATAATAAAGGAAAAACCAGAATACATAAAGATTCAAAAAGGGGTCAATGTTTCACTTAAA
>JBHJHH010000025.1:0-6609 GCA_050331015.1 Geminicoccaceae bacterium | reverse complement strand
AACTCGGCACGCAGCCTGGCCTCGGCGACGGTACGCTCGGCCGCGCGTGAATGGCTGAGCACGCGTAAGCGATGCATGCGCCCGCGCAAGCGGTAAGCAGCCGCCAAATCCTCGACGCGCATCCCGCCCTGCCCGCCACTTGGCGCCGCGGCCGCACCAGACGACAGCACATGCCGACCGACCAGCAGCATATAGCCAATGCCGATCAGCAAGATGACGCCGCCGATCGGGGTGAAAGCGAAGAAGCCGAAGCCCTCCAACCCGTTGCGGGTCAGCTCCGTGCTGACAATCAAATTGGGTGGCGTACCGATCAGGGTGAGCATGCCGCCGATCAGTGAGGCGAACGCCACGGGCATGAGCAGGCGTGCCGGATCGACGCCGATGCGCCCGGCCAGAGACAGGGCGATCGGCACGAAGATTGCAACCGCTCCGGTTGAACTCATAAAGGCCGATAACAGCGCAACCACGGCCATAAGCAGGACCAGCAGGCGCACTTCGCTCGAGCCGGCCCGCGCCACCAGCCAACGGCCGATGCTGAGCGCGATGCCGGTGTGCACCAGGCCCTCGCCGATGATGAACAGCGCCGTGATCATGACAACCACCGGTTCTGCAAAACCGGCGAGCGCCTCGCGCGGGCTCAAAATGCCACACAAGATCAGGGCCAGCATCAAGCCGACGGCGACCACGTCCAGGCGCACGCGATTGCTGGCAAAAAGTGCCACAGCCGCGGCCAACAGGGCGAAGACCAGGATCATATCGCCATTCATGCTCGTCTCGCGCACGTTGGGTGAGGCATGGGTCGACCGCAAGGCAAGCTCAACCTGCGGTTACTTAGTGGCGTTTATGCCTGTTGGGCGTATCTGCTGCAATGCACAAAAACGCCGGCACGCACGCGGCATCGAACGGCTGTTGCGCCGTGGCATCAAGCGGCCGGCTCACAGGTTCGACGTCGCCAACGAGCGCTCGTGCGCGGCGACGGGCGGTGGCTGCTCGGCGCTTGCCGCTTCCTTGCGAAGGTCCCGCCCGCTCGGTGGCAGCGATGCCAGACAGAGTGACCTTGACGGCGTGCGGCGAGGGCCACGCATGCCCGATACAGCCCGCTGACGATCGACGGATCGCGACTGCCGCAAGAGGTGCCGGACGCGGCGTAGCTCGCCGAGCGCAGCGCGGAACCGGAAGCCCGGCGCGACCACGGTTTCAACTGCGGCATGTTCGTGGCGTTGCCCAACATCGCGCTGACGTCGACGCATCAGGGCGCTGACCTGCCGATTGCTGCCTGTCCTGGTGCCTAAAGGCCGATACATCGGGCGGTCTTTACGATTTGCTAAGGCCGATATGCGATCATCTTTCCAGCCCGGTCCTCGGCATGAACTGGCCGGCGCCGTTGCACTGACCACCAAGCAACCTCGAGGCGAAGACCCATGACCTAGCCCTGAACTGACGCCAGAAGCGGACAGGTTGGCGCGACCAGCGACGCGTGCATGGCCGCGCGCCTGCCGTTAGGCGGTTTGCTCGCCCCGACAAGCGTGCCTCGCTGACGCGTGCGGGACGAAACGCGTGCGGCTGGCTCTGGCAAGGCCCGAGTTTTGGCAAGGCCTGAGTTGTGGTGCACCATAGCGGCGCGCTCAAGCTTGGCCGTTTGGCCATCGCCGGGCGTCCGCTGGGCCGCTTTCGTGCCGCGCCCTCACGCCGAGCCATCTGGCCGCGGCACGGTGGGCGTTGTTTTGCTGCACAGCGGCACGGCGCAAGCCGCCCGGCCCGGGCGCGCCTTCGCCTTCGATCAGCCACAGCCCTGCCCGTCCTCGAGCGCATGGTCGAAGGTTTCGCGACCGGGCCTGCGCCAGACGTGCGGCTTGGGCAACTGGGATGTGCAGCGCTCGACGCCGGGCCGCGAACCGGGTGTTGAAGACGTCGCCGGCCGCGAGATCAGCGCTGTTGCCCCAGCCTTGACCGGGCAGCGGCGTGGTCTTGACGCGCCGCCAGCGCCGAAGGCACCGTGACGTCCAGCCGGCGGCGTGCGCGCTGTCGCCCCAGCCTTGACCGGGTCAGGCGTTCACGTGCCGCCCACGCCGGCGGCACCGTGGCGTCCAGCCGGCGGCGGAATCAGCGCTGTCGCCCAAGCCTTGACCGGGCAGCGGCGTGGTCTTATCGCGCCGCCCACGCCGGCGGCACCGTGGCGTCCAGCCGGCGGCGAGATCAGCGCTGTCGCCCCAGCCTTGACCGGGCAGCGGCGTGGTCTTGACGCGCCGTCCGCGCCAAGGGCACAGTGCCGTCCAGCCGGCGGCGAGATCAGCGCGGTCGACAAGCCTTGTCCGTCCCGGGCGTCCGGGCGCTGTTCCCACCAAACGCGCAGCTTGAGACGTAGCCCGCGCAGCGGCGTGGCTTCAACGCGCCGCCAACGGCGAACGCACAGGGACATCCAGCCGGCGGTGTGCGCTGTTGCCCCAGCCTTGACCGGGTCAGGCGTTCAGACGCCGCCCACGCCGAAGGCGCGGTTGCGTGGGGCTGCGCGCGTTTGGTCACGCCGCGGCATGCGCCCGGCGGGGGCGCGCCCTGGCCCTGGGCAGGCCTAGATGCGGCCTTCTTCGATCGCGTGGCAGGCGGTTTCGTGACCGGCATCGCGCCAGGCATGCAGCTTCGGCCGCTCGGCCAAGCAGCGCTCAAAGCAGGCCGGACAGCGGGGGTTGAAGGCGCAACCGGACGGCGGGTTCAGCGGCGACGGCAGTTCGCCGGTCAGCTTGATACGCGCGCGTGCGTGGTTGGGATCGGCCACCGGCGAAGCCGAAAACAGCGCCCTGGTGTAGGGGTGCTGCGGGTTGTCGAAGATCTGCGCCGTCGTGGCGAACTCGACCGGCCGGCCGAGATACATGACCATGACCTTGTCGGCGATGTAGCGCACCACCGAGAGATCGTGCGAAATGAATACATACGCCAGATTAAATTCTTTTTGCAAGTCTCTGAGAAGATTGAGAATCTGTGCCTGGATAGAAAGATCCAGCGCCGATACCGGCTCGTCCAGCACGATGATTTTCGGCTCGAGCATGAGCGCCCGGGCGACCGCGATGCGCTGGCGCTGGCCGCCGGAGAACATGTGCGGAAAGCGATTGAAGTGCTCCGGGCGCAGGCCGACCTTGGCCAGGATCGCCTCGACCCGCGCGCGCCGCTCGGCCGGGCTGAACTCGGTGTTGATCAGCAGCGGCTCTTCCAGCGTAGCGCCGACTTTCTTCCTGGGGTTGAGCGAGCCATAGGGGTTCTGGAAGACGATCTGCACCTTGCGGCGCAAGGCGGCGTCCGGCCGCTTGTCGCCCAGCGCGATCTGGCCGCCATCGATTTCGAGCCTGCCGCTGGTCGGCGGCTCGATCATGGTGAGCACGCGCGCGAGCGTGGACTTGCCGCAGCCGCTTTCGCCGACCACCGCCAGGGTTTCGCCAGGGCGCAGCTCGAAACTGGCGCCGTTGAGGGCTTTCAGCGTGGCGCTGCCGGAGAACAGGCCACGATTGACTTCGTAGAAACGGGTCAGATCGTCCGCGCGCAAAACCGGCGCCTGATCAACCTCGACGTGTTCGGGCAAGGCGCTCATGCCGGTTCGACCTCCACGCCCGGATGGCCCTGCGGCAGGCCATCGACCAGGGGATAGTGACACAAGGTGCGCGCCGGATCGCCCTCGGCCGGCAGGGGCTGGACCTGGCGGCAGTGCTCGGTGGCATAGCGACATCTGGGGTTGAACAGACAGCCGGTCGGCCGGTCGTGCTGACCCGGCACGACGCCCGGTATCGACGGCAGCCGGTCGCCGGTGGCCCGCTCCGGCAGGGCCGACAGCAGGGCCTGGGTGTACGGGTGGCGCGGATGGGCGAACAGGTCGTGGACCTCCTGGTTTTCCACCTGCTGGCCAGCATATTGCACAACCACATGGCGTGCCGTCTCGGCAACCACGCCCATGTCGTGGGTGATCAGCACGAGCGCCATGCCGCGCTCTTCCTGCAGGCTGAGCAACAGTTCCAGGATCTGCGCCTGGATGGTGACATCGAGCGCCGTGGTCGGCTCGTCCGCAATCAGCAGTTTCGGATTGCAGGCGATCGCCATGGCGATCATGACGCGCTGGTTCATGCCGCCGGAGAGCTGATGCGGGAAATTGCCCAGGCGCTTTTTCGGATCCGG
The DNA here is from genome assembly GCA_050331015.1 of Geminicoccaceae bacterium. Taxonomy (GTDB): domain Bacteria; phylum Pseudomonadota; class Alphaproteobacteria; order Geminicoccales; family Geminicoccaceae; genus JBHJHH01. The sequence continues at coordinate 2,451 of JBHJHH010000025.1, read as the reverse complement.
AATGCCGACCAGATCAAGCAGATCGAGCGTGCGCTCGCGGCTTTGCCGGGCGCTCAGGCCGAGATGGCTGCGCAGGGCCTCGCCGATCTGGAAACCGACCGTAAAGCAGGGGTTGAGCGAGGTCATCGGTTCCTGGAAGATCATGGCCATGTCGCGGCCGTTCATCTCGCGCCGCTCGCGCGCGCGAATGCCGCGCAGATCCCGCCCTTGGAAGTCCATGCGCGCCGCCGTGACCTGCGCTGTCCAGGGCAACAGGCCCATGACCGCCAGCATGGCGACCGATTTGCCCGAGCCGCTTTCGCCGACTATGGCCAGGACATCGCCCTCGTTGACCGTGAAATTCACCTGGTCGACGGCGGTGAACCAGCCGCCGGCGGTGCGGAACCGCACGCTGAGATCGGCGATATCGAGCAGGCTCATGAGCGCTTCAGTTTCGGATCGAGGGCATCGCGCAGGCCGTCGCCCATCAGGTTGATCGCCAGCACGGTGAGCAGGATGGCCAAGCCCGGGAAGGTCACCACCCACCAGGCGCGCAAGATGAATTCGCGCGCTTCGGCCAACAGCGTGCCCCATTCCGGCGTCGGCGGCTGGGCGCCCATGCCAAGAAAGCCGAGCGCGGCAGCATCGAGGATGGCCGTCGAGAAACTCAAGGTTGCCTGCACGATGAGCGGTGCCATGCAGTTGGGCAAAATGCTGTCGAACATCAGCCGCATGTGGCTGGCGCCGGCGACGCGCGAGGCGATGACGTATTCGCGGTCCTTTTCGCTCAACACCGAGGCGCGCGTCAGGCGCACGAAATGCGGCAGCAGCACCAGCGAAATGGCGATCATGGCGTTGAACAGGCCGGGGCCGAGAATGGCGACGAGCACGAGCGCGAGAAGCAGGCTCGGGAAGGCCAGGATGATGTCCATCATGCGCATGATGACGGTTTCCAGCCAGCCGCGCACATAGCCGGCAATCAAGCCGATGAACACGCCGACGCTGAGCGAAATCACCACGACGACGAAGCCAATGAACAGAGCATAGCGCGCGCCGTGAATGATGCGCGAAAGCATGTCGCGGCCCACCGCATCGGTGCCGATCAAGAAGCGGAAACTGCCGCCCTCTTGCCAGAAAGGCGGCACGAGCAGCGCGTCGCGGTATTGCCGGGCCGGATCATGCGGCGCGATAAGATCGGCCAAGAACGCCACGGCAATCAGGAACAACAAAAAGAACAGGCCGACCACGGCCCCGCGGTTCTCGCTGAAATAATGCCAGAACTCGATCAGGGTGAAGCGGATGGTCCCGGGCTGGGCGTTGATCGTGGTGTCTTCGGCCAGTTGCGATGCCATGTTCAGCGTCCATGCCGAATGCGTGGATTGACCAGACCATAGGTCAGATCGACGAACAGATTGACGATCATGACAATCGACGCGATCAGCAACAGGCCGCCCTGCACCACCGGATAGTCGCGGCGGAAGATGCTATCGACCATCCATTTGCCGATGCCTGGCCAGGCGAAGATCGTTTCTGTCAGGATAGCGCCGGCGAGCAGCACGCCGATTTGCAAGCCGATCACCGTGATTACGGTAATCAACGCGTTACGCAAGGCATGCAAGACGATGACCCGCCGCTCGGGCATGCCCTTGGCGCGCGCCGTGCGCACATAGTCTTCGCCGAGCACTTCGAGCATGGCCGAGCGCGTCTGCCGGGCAATCACGGCGGTGGGAATCGTGCCGAGCACAATGGTCGGCAAGATCAGATGGCTGACGGCCGAGCGAAAGGCGCCGGCCTGCCCAGACAACCAGCTGTCGATGAGCATGAAGCCGGTATGCGCTTCAAAGAAATACAACAGCGAGATCCGGCCCGATACCGGTGTCCAGCCGAGCATGCCTGAAAAAAGAATAATTAAGAGCAGACCCCACCAGAAAATCGGCATGGAATAGCCGGTGAGCGACACGCCCATTATGGTGTGGTCGAAGCAGGGACCCCGCATGATCCGCTTTCTTGCCCAAAAAATCGGCCTGCTGATCCCGACCTTCATCGGCGTCACGATCATCTCCTTCGCATTCATCCGGCTGCTGCCGGGCGATCCGATCATGCTGCTCGCCGGCGAACGCGGCGTGACGCCCGAGCGCTATGCCGAGTTGCAGGAGCAGTACGGCTTCAATCGGCCAATCGTCGTGCAGTATTGGGATTACTTGAGCGGCATCCTGCAAGGTGATCTCGGCACGTCGCTCAGCACCCGTGAGCCGGTGCTGAGCGAGTTCCTGACCCGCTTTCCGGCGACATTGGAACTGGCCTTTTGCGCCATTGTGTTCGCCGTGGCAGTGGGTCTACCGGCTGGCATTATTGCTGCGATCAAGCGCGGCACCTGGTTCGACCACACCATCATGGGCGTGTCGCTCACCGGCTATTCCATGCCGATTTTCTGGTGGGGTCTGCTTTTAATTATTCTTTTTTCAGGCATGC
>JBHJHH010000024.1:0-41740 GCA_050331015.1 Geminicoccaceae bacterium | reverse complement strand
TTGTAGATTTCCCGACCGAGGAAGAGATTGTCGGCAATCGACAGCGCCGGTGACAAGGCAAGCGTCTGGTAAACCGTTTCGATGCCGGCATCGCGGGCATCCATCGGACCGGCGAAATGGACTTCCTCGCCCTCGAGAAAGATCTGGCCGCTGTCGGGGATGACCGCGCCGCACAAGGCCTTGATCAGCGTCGACTTGCCGGCGCCGTTGTCGCCGATGACGGCCAGAACCTCACCTGGAAACAGCTCGAAATCGGCGTGATCCATCGCCACGACACGGCCATAGCGCTTGACCAGATTGCGGCCTTGCAGCACTGGCTGCCGTTTGGCGGCGATGCTTGCGGCGCCGGCTTCAGCGCCAGTGGTCACGGATGCAGACATCAGCCAGACACCTTTCTCAGCCACTGATCGATGGTGACAGCGAGGATAATCAGCGCGCCGACGGCGAACTGCTGCCAGAGCACATCGACACCTGACAGGTTCAGGCCCGAGCGGAACACACCGACGATGAGCGCGCCAATTAGGGTGCCGAGGATCGAGCCGCGGCCGCCGAACAGCGACGTGCCGCCGATGACCACGGCGGTGATCGCATCGAGATTGCCCTCGTAATAGGATTGCGGGCTGACCGAACCGATACGGCCGATGGCCGCCCAGCCGGCGACGGCGCAGAGCACGCCGGCAGTGGCATAGGCCGACATGAGCACGCGGTCCGTGCGGATGCCGGCGAGTTGCGCAGCGGCGGCATCATCGCCGACGGCGTAGATGTGCCGGCCCCACGGCGTATGGTTGAGCACGAACCAGAACACGCCGAACAGGACGACCATGAAGATCGAGCCGGTGGTGAACTGCGCGCCGAACAGCTCGACGCGATGGCCGAACAGCTTCAAAAGCGGCGCCGTGGCGTCGATGTCCTGGCTGCGGATGCTTTCGCCGCCCGAGACCCACAAGAGCAACGCGTAAAACATCGACCAGCTGCCGAGCGTGACGATGAATGGCGGCAGCTTCACGCGCGCGACCAGCACGCCGTTAAACAAGCCGCACAGGCCGCCGACCAGGAGACCGACCAGGATCGCCAGCGGTGCCGGCAGGCCGAGATTGACCGCCAGACCGCCCATGATGACCGAGCTCAACATCATCACCGCAGCGACCGAGAGATCGATGCCGGCGGTCAGGATGACCAGCGTCTGGGCGATGCCGAGCAGACCGATGATGGTCACCTGGGCGACGATCAGCGACAGGTTGAACGTGGTCAAGAAATTGTTGGCAATCGTGCCGAAGACCAGGATTGCCAGCACCAGCACGAAGATCGGTACGAGCGTGGCGTTGCCATGCAGGATGTGCTGGATCGATTGGACGAAGGTGCGCCGTTCTTCCTCGAAGCTGGCGAGATCCTTCGAGCTGCGATCGAGAACGCCCTCGTAATCCTGCTTCTGGCGTCCTTTGTCGGAGGCCGTGGTATCTGACATGGATGGCCCCTTCTTGGCAGATCATGCCGAACCGTGCGGGGAGGCGCCGCGCAGGTCCCCTCCCCGGCACATTGCGAGCGGAAGGCTCAAGCCGACAAGCCGATCACCAGATCAGCCCCAGCACTTCTCCAGCGCCTCTTCCGAGGTGATCGACTCGATCCCCTCGACCGGCTGGTCGGTGACCAGCTCGACACCGGTGTTAAAGAAGTCGAGGCCCTCGGTCGGCGCCGGCACCTCGCCGGTTTCGACGTAGGTCTTGACCGCCTCGACACCCATCGAGGCCATCAGCAGCGGGAACTGCATCGAGGTCGCGCCGATGATGCCTTCCTGCACGTTCTTGACACCCGGGCACCCGCCGTCGATCGAGACGATGGTTGCCTGTTCGGCCAGGCCAAACGCGTTCAACGCTTCATAGGCGCCGGCCGCGGCCGGCTCGTTGATGTTGTAGACCAGATTGATGCCGGGATCGCGCTGCAGCAGGTTTTCCATGGCCGTGCGACCGCCCTCTTCGGCGCCCTGGGTCACGTCATTGCCGACGATACGCGGATCGTCTTCATCGCGCATCGTGTCCGGATCGTTCACCTCAATGCCGAAACCGGCGAGGAAGCCCTGATTGCGCAAAACGTCGACCGTAACCTGAGCCTCGCTCAGGTCCAAAAGCGCGATCTTGGCGTCCTCGGCGGCGTCGCCCATATGCGCGCGTGCCCACTGGCCAACCAGCTCGCCGGCCTTGTAATTGTCGGTGGCGAGCGTCGCATCCGCGGCATCGATCGGATCGAGCGGCGTATCCAGGGCGATCACCAGGATGCCGGCGTCGCGCGCCTGTTGCACCGTCGGCACGATGGCGGCGGTATCGGACGGCGTCAGCAGGATGCCCTTGGCACCGGCAGCGATCAGGCTTTCGATCGCCTCGACCTGGGCGTCGTTGTCGCCGTCATACGCGCCGGCATAGGTGCGCAGTTCCATGCCGAGCTCTTCGGCCTTTTCCCTGGCACCTTCCTTCATCTTGACGAAAAACGGGTTGGTGTCGGTCTTGGTGATCAAGCCGACGATCATGTCTTCAGCCTGGGCGCTAGCGACGCCGAGCAAGGCGAAAACGGACGTCGCGAGCAGTGCATGACGCATGCCGGTCATGATGGGCCTCCCTGGTAGGCGTTTCTTAGTATGCCGAACCTGCGCTGTCGCCTGTCGGCTGTCAATTATTAAATTCGATGGATTTATTTATTGACGCGCTCGACACCATGGCGCAAGGTTGCCACGCTGACATGAGCCAGGAGTCGATTGGCATGGCATCGGAACTCCTCCAGCCACACGGGCGACGGCGGCCGACATCACCGGGTGCCGGGCGGCTGGATACCGGGTCCAATCAAAGTGGTGTGCGCGCCTACAACGAGCGCCTGGTGCTGTCGCTGATTCGTGCGCATGGCCGGCTGGCGAAAGCGGAACTGGCGCGCTTGACCGGTCTGTCGGCGCAGACCGTCTCGGTCATCGTGCGTCAGCTCGACATGGAGGGGCTTGTCCTCGCGGCTGCCCCGCAGAAAGGCAAGATCGGCCAGCCCTCGGTGCCGTTCAGCCTCAATCCCGACGGCGCCTCGGCGTTGGGCCTGAAGATCGGCCGGCGCAGCGCCGAACTGGCCTTGCTGGATTTCATCGGGCGCACGCGCGCGCATCGGGAAGTTCACTATGCCTATCCGCGGCCCGACGATGTCCTCGCCTTTGCCAAGGAGGCCATGGATGCGGTGTTCGCGCAGGCCGGCAAGACCATGGCCGAGCACTGCACCGGCATCGGCGTCGCCCTGCCCAACGAGATCTGGCAATGGGAAGATGAGATCGCAGCGCCGCGTGGTGCCTTGAACGCCTGGCAGACATTCGACCTCGAAGCCCGTCTGGCTGAATGGTCGGGGCTGCCGGTGCAGAGCTGCAACGATGCCAGCGCTGCGTGTGCGGCCGAACTGCTGTTCGGCAACCCCCACGGCCATCACGATTTTCTCTACGTCTTCGTCGGCTTCTTCGTCGGCGCCGGCGTCGTCCTCGATGGTACGCTGTATGCGGGCCGCAGCGGCAATGCCGGGGCGATCGGCTCGATGCCGGTCGGGGGTCGTTCCGGTACCCGCCGGCAATTGCTGCACGAGGCATCGCTCAGCGGTCTGGAAAACCGTCTGGTGTCGGCCGGTCTGCCGGCGGCCCATCTGCTCGAAGCCGCCGATGAGGATTGGCAGGCGTTGGAAGCCGACGTCGCCGCATGGCTCGACAGCGCGGCGCGCGGCTTGGCGCAGGCCATCGTGGCGGCGAACGCGATCATTGACTTCCAGGCGGTGCTGATCGACGGCGCCTTTCCCGCGCAAATCCGCGCGCGCCTGGTGGCCAAAGTGCAAGACGAGACCGCACTGCTGGATCAACGCGGCATCACGCCGTTTCGCATCGAGGCCGGCACCCTCGGCCGGCGCGCACGGGCCGTCGGTGGTGCGACGCTGCCCTTGCTGCAGCACTTTGCCCGCGATCGCGACGTCCTGTTCAAAATGGCCGTTTGAGCGCTCGACGCGTACCATGGTGACGATGTCATGTGCGCAGTGGCAGCCTGCCGGATGGCCCGCGATTACCTTTCGGGCAATGCTCACCGCTCGAACGGCGCCGGCGCGCCGGCACCTACACGAATGCCGATGCGAAACCGTCTGCTCTTGCTCACACTGGCTTGCGTGCTCGTGGCGGCAACGCTCGTGGTTTCCCTGACCATGTTCGCCGGCACGCCGACCCAGGCCGATGACGGTCGCCTTAAGGTCGCCGTGCTCGGCGATTCCGACAGCCACCATTATGCTGATCCGCATTTTCCGTTGCAGCGCGGTGGCGCCTACCATGATGCTGCCTGTAACTGGGCGGAAATCTGGGCGATGACACGAGCAAGTGAGGTCGATCTCGGTCCGATGGTCGACAGTGGCCACCGGCGCAGCGTTGCCGCCGTGATGGACCGGTTGACTCGCCCGACACGGGTACCGCGCAAGCTCGATTTCGCGTACAACTACACGCGCTCGGGCCTGCGCTGCCGGTCACTGCTCGATGCCTGGCCCGAGCAAACACGCTGGCTGCTGACACGGCTGCGCCAGACACCCACGGCCTGGCGTGACGGCTTGGTGATCATCCGTATCGGTGTCAATGATTTCGGCCAGCGGCCCGATCACCGGCGCTTTGCTCTGACCGGCTACGACGAGCATGCGCGCACGCTCATCGAGGCGTGCCTGGATGCGCATCGGCGAACGCTGGCCGCCATCCGCGCCGTGTCCGATGTGCATGTCGCGCTGATCGGCATCGCCCACGACTACAATCGGCCGACCACCTATGAGGACTGGCCGGAGGTGGCCGATGTGCGCCGTATCGCCGATGTGCTCGGCCGTTTTGATGCCGGCTTGCGGCGACTGGCCTCGACCGATGCCCGCGTGGCCTTCATCGATGATGTCGGCTGGTTCCGCGCCCGCCTCGGTGATCGCACCGACGGGACGTTGCGCGACCGCTTTGAACTGGTGCCGGGCATGGAGATCTGGAACCGCCTGGGCGATCGGCCGGATCATCTCGTGCTCGCGGACGATCACGCCGGCACGGTCGCCGGCGGACTGTTCCTCACCCATCTGATCAATGGCCTGAATGCCGCGTTCGACTGGCAACTCACCGCCTTGAGCGATAGCGAAATCGCCGCTTTGGTCGCGCCTGCCCTGCATGCGGACTCGAGCAAGTGATATGGCTGTCAGTAAGCCGCTGCGCGCGCATCTGGCCGGGCATGACGTCCATCTCTTGACCTTCGATCTCGATGCGCCGCCGATCGCGTCCGCCATTCTCGCCGGCTGTCTGAGCGATGACGAGCGCAACCGTGCCGCGCGTTTCCACTTTGATCGTGACAGCTACCGCTTTCGCAACGCGCGCGGCCTGCTCCGCCTCGTGCTGGCCGCCTACACGGCCATTCCACCGGCAGCCCTCGCGTTTTCCTATGGCGCACAGGGCAAGCCCTGCCTGCCCTACGAGGGCGCGCCGCGGTTCAATCTTGCCCACAGCGGCGCGCAGATGCTGCTGGGCGTGGCCAGGGCGGACGATGTCGGCGTCGATATCGAGCAGCACCGGTCCATGCCCGACATGCCGGCGATCGTCGCGGACTGTTTTGCCGGCGACGAACAGGACGCCTGGCACGCTCTTCCGGCCGGCGAACAGATAGCCGCCTTCTTCCGGATCTGGACGCGCAAGGAAGCGCTGCTCAAGGCCGAAGGGAGCGGCCTGAGTGGCGATCTGCGCTCGATCGCCGTACCCGTCGCAGCGCAACCGGGTGTCGTGCCGGTCCGGCGCGCTGGCAGCGACGGCCAGGGATATGTGCTGCACGCCTGGGATGTGGACGGCACAACCGCCGCTGCCGCCTGCAGCAGTGATGCAAACGCCCGGTTCATCCACCGCTCGCCGGCGGGCTGCGCTGCGCTGGTGGCGTAGCCCGGTACTGTTCCACGGCGGAGCTCGCTTGAGAGGTGTTCGGCACAGTAGCATCGTCCGCACGCAGCCCCGCTTGCGTGAGACTCCATGTTGCCCGATCAGCCCATCTGCCTGTTTGTCCGGCCGCGACAACCGCCTGTGGCGATACCGGCAGGTGAACTTCTCCAGTACAGATTGCAAGCGCGGCAGCGCGTGCATCCGATGCCGCAAGGGCACATCGCGCGAAAGTGGGCGCATGGCGGCTCGTCTCAAGCGGATCTCGTCTGGTTCGCCGACCTCCTGCCGTCGGCCATCGATCTGCGCGGCTTGCGCCACGGGCTGGGTAAACCCGTGGTGCTCGACCTCAGTGCGATGCCGGACGATGCGCCGCGCCTGCTCGCTGCCGCGGGCCTCAGTGATGCGGTGGTCACGTCGTCGCCCGATGTGCAGGCGTATCTGGCGTGTGCGCTGCGCGCCCGTGCCGACGCGCCCCGGATCGTCACCTTGAGCGCCGCCGACAGCGACGAGGCGCCGCTCAACGAGCACATCCTGCGCCGCCTGATCGCCGAGCTCGGCGGCAAGACGCCCACGGTCGGCGCCACGCTTGCCGAAGCCCAACGCGCCTGGCCGGCTGGCATGAAGCGCGCGAGTGCGCCGCGCTTGTGTGTCATTGTCGATACCGAAGCTGCGTTCGACTGGGATGCGCCGCTTGAGCGCAACCGTCACGAAACGCCGCCGCCAAACGGCCTGAAGGCGTTTCATGCCGTGTGCGAACGACTGGAGGTGCGCCCCGCCTATGTCCTCGACCTGGCGGTCATCCAGGACGACCGGTGGGCGACGTTTCTGGCCGATGCCCACCGGCGCGGCACCTGCGAGCTCGGTCTCCATCCGCACGCCTGGATGACACCGCCGCACGATGCCACGCGCAACCTCACGGCGACCTTCCAGGGCAATCTGCCGCCGTCCCTCGAACACGCCAAGCTGAGCCATCTGCGCAACGCCTTCGTTGATCGCTTTGGCTTCACTCCGAGGCTGCACAAGGCCGGCCGCTACGGCATCGGGCCGGCGACGGCGGCCTGGCTGCTCGAGCACGGCTTCCAGGTCGACATGAGCCCATCGGCCGGATTCAATATCGGCCTTGAAGGCGGCCCGGATTTCAGCCGCTTGACGTCATCACCGTTCTGGTTCGAGGCAAGCCGGCGGTTGCTCTGCCTGCCGACGACTGGCGGATGCCTGGGCAAGCGCGCGCCGTTCGATCGGCTGCCCCCAGGCGCACGGCGTTGGCCCGGCTTCGGATCGCTGCTCGCTGCGGTGCGGCTCTCGCCCGAGGCCGGCGAGGTGGCCATGCTCTTGCGCCTGACGCACCGCCTGCTCACCCGCGGCCTGCGCACCTTTTCGCTCAGCCTGCACAGCTCGTCGCTGTCGCCGGGTGGCAACCCCTATGTGCACAGCGAAGCCGACGTCACGCGTCTGCTGGCGCGGATCGAGGGCTATGTGCGGGCGTTCCAGGGTCCCGTCGGTGGTGAGTTGGCCACCCCGCTGACCCTCTATGCCGACTACCGCTACGCGCCCATCGGCGCCGCGAACACGCAAAGCCTGCCCAGTACGGCCGAGCCGCCGACCTCCACGCTCAGCATCAAGCTGCCATGAACGCACCCGCAACGAACGGCTGTGATCTGGCCATCGCCGCCAGCTTCACCAGTGAGCCGCTGGTCGAAGCCCTGTCTTTCTGGGCCGGTCAGCTCGGTCAGCCATGGACGATCAACAACCTGCCAAGCGGCCAGCTCCTGCCGCTCCTTCTCGACGCGCGCAGCGAACTGTATCGAGCAAGCCCACGCCAGCTGCTGGTGTGTGCGCGTCTCAGTGACCTGGCCCCCGCCGGCGGGGCTCGGTCGATCGTCGCGGAGGCCGAAGCCGCGCGCGAGCTGATCGCCGCGCTCAAGGACCGCCCCTTGCTTGCGCCGACCTTGCTGCAGCTTGCACCCGAACGCGAACCCTCACCGGAGCGTGCGCGTGTGCGCGCCTGGCTCACCGATGCGCTCGCAAACCTGCCTGGCATCACGATTGTCGACGGCAGCGATGTCCTAAGCCGCTACGCCGTTGCCGACGCGTTCGATGCCGCTGGCGATGTCCTCGCGCACATGCCCTACAGCGAGGCAGCCTACAGCGCGCTGGCTTGCGGCGTTGCCCGCTGGCTCGATGCCAGGCTGAGGCCGCCACTCAAGCTGATCGCGGTCGATGCCGACAACACGCTCTGGCAGGGCGTCGTCGGCGAAGACGGGCCGCTGGGTCTGCAAGTAACCGATGCACACCGCAGCCTGCATGACGCGCTGAAAAGACAGGCGCGGCTTGGCCGCATCGTGTGCTTGTTGAGCAAGAACACGCCCGCTGACATCGCCGCCGTCTTCGCCGAACGTGAGGATCTTGGTCTAAGCCGCGAAGACATTCTGGCGGAGAAAATCGACTGGCAGCGCAAGAGCGACAATCTTCGCGAACTCGTCGAACAGTTCGCTATCGGCCTCGATGCCTGTCTGTTTCTCGACGATAACCCGCTGGAATGCGCCGAGATGCGCGCCGCCTGCCCAGAGGTGGCCACGATCCAGGTGCCGACCGATCCGGCGAAGCTTTCGGCGTTCATCGAGCATTGCTGGTTGTTCGATACGGCAGGCGCGACGGACGAGGATCTTCAGCGCCAGGGCCACTATCGCGCACAGGCCGCCAGAGGGGCGCTACGCGATGCAACCGCAAGCTATGCTGCCTTCATCGACAGCCTCGAGCTTGAGGTTGCCATGGCACCGCCGGAACGCAGCGACATCACGCGCCTCGCCCAGCTCAGCCAACGCACCAACCAGTTCAACCTGAGCCTGAAGCGCCTGGACGAAGCGGCAATCGCCGCGCGCCTGGCCGATCCATCCGGCACGTTGCGTGTTGTCCGGGTCCGCGATCGGTTTGGCGACTACGGCCTAGTGGGGGTGCTCGGCGCGCACGTCGATGACGCGACACTTGAGGTCGACCTTTTCCTGCTGAGCTGCCGGGCGCTGGCACGCGGTGTCGAGCACCAGATGGCGGCCGCACTGGGGCGCGATGCCCTTGCGCGCGGGCTGAGCCAGGTGCGCATTGCCTGGCTTGCGGGGCCGCGCAACGCTCCGGCCAGGCGCTTTCTCGCTGAGCTGTGCGGCGGTCCGCCTTCACCAAATACAGTGACGCTCACCGCAGCGGAACTGGCCACCCTGCGCTTCGAGCCCGGGCGCACGCCAACAGACGCAGCATCCGAGATCAAACCGTCGGAAGACGCCTCGGCGCGGCTACAGCCGGTTCTCAACGCCGACGTCTATGCGCGAATCGCCGATGCGTTCACCACGGTAGATGCGATCCATCGCGCCGCAACCGAACGCCGGCGCCGTGCACGCCCCGCGCTCGCCAATCCGTTCGTCGCACCGGCCGAGGGCCTGCAGACATCGATCGCCGCCGTCTGGCAGGACGTCCTGCAGGTCACGCCGATCGGTGCGCACGACCGCTATGCCGATCTTGGCGGTACGTCGGTACAGCTTGTGCGCATCCACAGCGCCATCCAACGCCGCCTCAACCGTAACATCCCGTTCGCAAGCCTGTTCGCGCACGGCACGGTCGCCGCGCTCGCGGCCTATCTGGCGCTGCATGAACAGCCTGCGAGCGAAACGCCGAGCCAACAGCGCGCTGCCAGAATGCGTGCCGCGCGCGAGCGGCGACAGGCCATGGGAGCGCTGCGTTGAGGCCGTCCGATCCGACACAAGAAGAGCCCGCTTGCCGTCAGGGCGTGGCGATCGTCGGCATGGCCGGCCGTTTTCCGGGCGCGCGCGACGTCGATGCCTTTTGGGCGAACATCAAGAACGGTGTCGAGTCGATCACGCGGTTCAGCCCCGACCAGCTCGAGGTGCCGATCCCGCCCGAGGCGAGCGCAGAAAGTGCCAGCCGCTATGTCTGCGCCAAGGGCTTGCTCGATGACATCGACCTGTTCGATGCCCGCTTCTTCGGCTACCTGCCGCGCGACGCCGAGGTCATGGACCCGCAGCATCGCGTCTTTCTGGAACTGTGCTGGCAGGCGCTCGAGCATGCCGGTACCGATGCCGCCCGCTATGACGGTGCCATCGGCGTCTATGCCGGCTGCTATATGGACACCTATGTCCTGGCCAATCTCTGCGCCGACGATGCCTTTCGCCAGCGACTGGTCGAGTCCATCCAGGTCGGCTCGCTGCAGACCGAACTCGGCAACGACAAGGACTACCTGGCCACGCGCGTGGCCTACAAGCTGGGCCTGCGCGGCCCGGCCATGACCCTGCAAACGGCGTGTTCGACCTCGCTGGTCGCGATCGCCACAGCCTGCCAGAGCCTCGAGGCCTATGCCTGCGACATGGCCCTGGCCGGCGGCATCACCATCGTCCTGCCGCAATACAAGGGTTATGTGTACAAAGAGGGCGGTATGCTCTCAGGCGATGGCCGCTGCCGCACCTTCGATGCCGCCGCCCAGGGCACGGTGTTCAGCAATGGCGCCGCAGTGATTGTCCTCAAGCGGCTGGAAGACGCGCTCGCCGACGGCGACGCGGTCTATGCGGTCATCAAGGGCTACGCCACCAACAATGACGGCGGCGCCAAGGTCAGTTACACGGCACCGAGCGTCGAAGGCCAGGCCGAGGTTATCGAACTCGCGCATGCGCTAGCCGATATCGATCCGGCGACCATCGGCTATGTCGAAGCCCATGGCACGGCAACGCCGATGGGCGATCCGATCGAGATCGCCGGCCTGACCCAGGCATTCCGCGCGCGCAGCGATTGCATCGGCACCTGCGCGATTGGCTCGGTCAAGCCAAACCTCGGCCATCTCGATGTCGCCTCAGGTGCGATTGGCCTGATCAAGGCGGCTCTGGCCGTGCATGAAGCCGTGCTGCCGCCGCTTCTGCATTTCGAAACGCCCAATCCCAAGATCGATTTCGCGCAAACCCCCTTCTACGTGCCGCGCACGCTCGGCCCATGGCCGGAGCGTGTCACGCCGCGGCGCGCCGGTGTCAGCTCGTTCGGCGTGGGCGGCACCAATGCCCATGTCGTCATCGAACAGGCGCCAACCTGTCCGGCCGATGCGAGCGCGCGGCCGTACGAACTGCTCGTGCTTTCGGCGCGCAGCCCGGCTGCGCTCGATGCCCAAGCGCAGCAGCTGGCCGCGCATCTCGACAGCCATCCGGAACAGCCGCTGGCCGACATCGCGTCCACGCTGCAGATCGGCCGCCGCGCTTTTGAGCATCGGCGCGTCGTGGTTGCCGAGGATCACGCGCGCACCGCCGCTGCGCTGCGTGCCAAACCAATGCCCGAAACACTCGGTCAGCCGAGCCAGGCCGAGCCGGCCCTGATACTCATGTTCCCGGGTCAGGGCGCCCAGTATCCTGCCATGGCGCGCGAGCTTTACGCCAGCGAGCCGTTGATACGCGAGACCATCGATGCCGTTGCCGATGCGGTTCTCGATACCAGCGCCGGCACCATCGATATCCGCAAGGGCCTGCTGTGGACGCCTGAAGGCAACGCCGAGGCCGAAGAAACGATGGCCGCAACGCTCAGGCAGACGGCGCACACGCAGCCGGCCCTGTTCGCACGTGAGATTGCGCTAGCAAGATGGCTCGAAAGCGTCGGCCTCCGCGCCAGCGCCATGATCGGCCACAGCGTTGGCGAGTTTGCCGCTGCCTGTCTGGCCGGCGTGTTCAGCCTGGACGACGCAGCCCGCCTGGTCACCAAGCGCGGCATGCTCATGCAGGCCCAACCCGCCGGCAGCATGGCAGCCGTGCGCGCCGGTTACGCCGACATCACACGCCGCCTGCCGGCCGATCTGGCCATTGCCGCCATCAACGCGCCGGAGCTTTGTGCCGTCAGTGGCACCGATGCCGCCGTCGCGAGCTTCGTCGACGCGCTCGCCGCCGAGGGCATCCAGGCAAGCAAGCTCGCCACCAGCCACGCTTTCCATTCACCGATGATGGCCGCAGCGCATGACCCGCTGGTCGCCGCGCTCGAGACCGTGACACGCCGGGAACCGGATCGTCCGATCTATCTCACCGGTGGCGCGGGCAGTCCGGCCGATCCCGCCTATTGGGGCCAGCAGCTGCTGGCACCGGTACGCTTCGCCGATGCCCTGATGGCCGCGGCTGAAGCGCATCCGGGCGCGGTTTTCGTCGACGTCGGGCCCGGGCAAACCCTGAGCACGCTGGCCCGGCAGACGCTTGATCCGACGGTTCATCCGGCGCGCGCGCTGTCCGGCCCCAGTCAGGCGCCCGGTTCAGCGCTCGCACACGCCCTTTCTGGCGTCGGCAAGCTCTGGGTGCTCGGTATCGAGCCGGATTGGCCGGCGCTTGCGCCCGGCAAGCGCAAGCGCGTGCCGCTGCCGACCTATCCGTTCGAGCGCAAACGCTATTGGGTCGATGCGCCGGTGCCGGCTGTTGCCGGCGACGCCGCCACGTCGCTGGCGCCGGCCGCCGTGCGCGCAGCCGCACCCTCGGCCGAGCCGGATCAGCCGGACGCGGTCGCCGATCTGATTGCCCGGCAGCTCGAGGTCATCCGCGCCCAGTTGCGAGCGCTCAGCCATGAGTGAGCGCGCGCGTGTCAGGTCCAGCCATCGTGAGGGAATCCGCCATGTCATCTGAGCCCGGTGACCACACGATGCATATCCTAAACGAGCTCAAGGCAACGGCGAGCGACCTCTCCGGCTTTGATCCGGACGATCTCGCCGAAACCCAGAGTTTCCTGGCGTTAGGCTTTGATTCCCTGTTCCTCACGCAGCTCGCCGCCAGTTTTCAGCAGCGCTTCGGTATCAAGATCACCTTGCGCCAGCTGATCAGCGAGACGCCCAGTCTGCGTGCGCTGGCCGAACAGTTGGCAGCGCAGCTGCCGGCAGAACCACAGCCTGTCGCCACAGCCGCCACCGCCCCGGCGCCACAGGCCGACGAAACGCCGCTCGCTGCGGCGCTGCCGGCGCATGCCTCGGAACCGCCCGAACGGCAGCCGCTCGTGCCGCCGTCTTCCGGCAGACCCGCGGCCGGGGACAACGGCCTCGATCGCCTGTTCGCCGAGCAGCTTGCCCTGATGAGCGAGCAACTCCGGTTGCTGGAAGCGAGCCGCGCCGGTCGGGCGAGCGCAACGCAGCCGCCGGCGCAACCGGCAATGCCGGCGCGCCCAGAGCGCCCAGAGCGCCCAGAGCGCCCAGACGCCTCCGGCGAGCGCCAACCTGCCGCCAGTACCATGCTGCCCAAGGGCTTTGGCCCGACGGTGCCGCGTGCCGGCGACGAGGCCGACCCCCGGGCCACGCTCAGCCGTTCGCAACGCCTCCATCTCGACCGCTTGATCGCGCGGTACAACGCCAAGACAAAGTCATCAAAAGCGCGTGCCCAGGCGTACCGTGCGCATCATGCCGATCCACGCAGTGCCGCCGGCTTCAATCGCCTGTGGAAGGAGATGGTCTATCCGATCGTCGTCGAGCGCTCGGAAGGCTGCTATCTCTACGACATCGACGGCAATCGCTATGTCGACATGCTGAACGGGTTCGGCCCGAACTTTTTCGGCCACAATGCGCCATTCATCCGCGATGCCCTGGAAGAGCAGCTCGCTCGCGGCATCGAGGTCGGGCCCATGCCGCCGCTTGCCGGCGAAGCCGCCGATCTGCTCTGTCAGCTCACCGGCATGGATCGGGCGACCTTCGTCAATACCGGTTCGGAGGCCGTGCAGGCCGCGATTCGCCTGGCGCGCACCGTGACCGGCCGCGACAAGGTCGTCGTCTTCAGTGGCGACTACCACGGCAATTTCGATGAGGTGCTGGTACGCGCCGTGGGTGACAAGCAGGCGCCGCGCACCATGCCGATGGCACCGGGTATCCCGCGCGACTCGGTCGCCAATGTGCTCGTCCTGGACTATGGCAGTGACGCCGCGCTCGAGCTCATTGCCGCACAAGCGAGCGACATCGCGGCCGTCCTGGTCGAGCCGATGCAAAGCCGCCGGCCGGATTTCCGGCCGCTCGAGTTTCTGCACAAGCTGCGTGCGCTCACCGAACAGCGCGAGATCGTGCTCGTCTTCGATGAAGTGATCACCGGCTTTCGCATCGCCCCAGGCGGCGCCCAGGAATACTATGGTGTGCGCGCCGATCTCGCCACCTACGGCAAGGTCATCGGCGGCGGCATGCCGATCGGCGTGGTCGCCGGCAACGCGAAGCTGATGGACACCTTCGACGGTGGCCCGTGGGCCTTTGGTGACGACAGCTTCCCATCCGCCGGCGTGACCTTCTTCGCCGGAACCTTCGTCCGCCATCCTCTGGCCATCGCCGCGGCGCATGCATCCTTGACGTACCTGATTGCGGCCGGACCGGCACTCCAGGAGCAGGTCAATCGCAAGACCGCGACCCTCGCGGACGGGCTCAACGCCCTGTTTCGCGCGCGCGGCGTCAAGATCGAGGTGGCGCACTTCGCTTCGCAGATGTTCGTTCGGGTCGAGGAAGACAGCGAACTGGCGACCTTGTTCTTCTACCATCTGCGCGCGCGCGGCATCCATATTCTGGAAAACTTCCCGAGCTACATGACGGCCGCGCATGACGACGCGGCGATCGAAGCATATCTCGACGCCGCGCATGACAGCCTGTGCGAGATGCAGGCTGACGGCATCTTGCCAGCGCCGCCGGCTGTCAGCGCCGATACAACGTCCTGGCAGCGGCAGGTGCCGTTGACCCTAGGCCAGCACGAGCTGTGGATCGCCGCGCAGCTCAGTGAAGCCGCCAACTGCGCTTTCAACGAGTCCGATTCCATCCAGATCGACGGGCCGCTGCGGCATGCGTTGTTCGAACAAGCCGTGGCGCAAACCCTGGCCGCGCACGAGGCGCTGCAGATGCGTTTTCGCACAGACGGCAGCGCGGCGATCGTCGATCCGGCGATCGCGCCACGCCTTGAAACGCGCGACGTCGACGATGCTGCGCTCGAGGCTTTCTGGCATGCGCAAGCGACAACGCCGTTCGATCTGCAGACCGGCCCGCTGGTTCGTGCGCATCTCCTCAAGCTGGCGCCCGAGCGGCATGTCTTCGTGATCTACGGCCACCATCTGGTGTTCGATGGTTTCTCCGCTGACCTTGTCATTCGCGAGGTCATCGCGCGCTACGAGGCCTTGCTCGATCAGCGTGCGGCGACCCTGCCGGACAGCGTGCCCTTCAGCCTTTACGCCGCAAAGCGAGCTGTCGAGGCGGATTCTGCGGCCGACATGGCCTATTGGCGCGAGATCTTCGCCGATGGAGCGCCGGCGCCGCTCGATCTGCCGACCGATCACCCGCGCCCGGCGCGCCGTGAATTTGCCGGTGACACGCTCAAGCATGCTCTGCCAAGCAGCCTGCTTACCGGTCTAAGGCAGGTCACACGTGCCCGCGGCCTCGGGCTGAACGCGCTCTTGACCAGTGCCTTTGCCGCCCTGCTCTCCCGTCTGTCCGGCCAGGAAGACTTCATCGTGGGCGTCCCGGTCGCCGGGCAGGCGCGTTTCGCCCTGCCGGCGGTGGGCTATGGCGTGACCATCGTACCGATCCGCAGCCAGCCCGGTTTCGAGCGCCCGTTCATCGACCTCGCGCAATCAGTGCAGACCGCGCTGGTCGACGGGTTCGAGCATCAGGAACTCAGCATCAGCGCCCTGGCCAGCGCGCTTGGCACCGCCCGCGATCGGAGCCGTCTGCCGCTGATCGAGGTCGTGTTCAATCACAGTCGCTTTTTCGCCGAGCTGCACATGGGGCCGTGCCGCCTGCACGCCTTGGAAAACCCGCGCCGCGCCGTCCTTTACGATCTGTTCTGCAATGTCAGCGAGAGTGACGATGCGCTCACCATCGACTGCGACTACGCCACCGGCCTGTTCGAGCGCGCGACCATCGCGCGCTGGCTCGAACATTACCAGTACCTGCTCGAAGGCGTGGTCAGCGATGCGGCACAGCGCATCGGTGATCTGCCCTTGATGTCAAACGCACAGACTGCCGCCATGGTCAGCGCCTGGCAGCGCTGAACCGGCAAGACAGCAGACAAGAACCAGGAGAGCCGTTTTCATGCCTGTCAGCGTCGACCTTGCGGAGATCGACCGATCGGTCTTTTCACTGATCCGGGCTGCGATGGATGGGCATGCGCAAGCCGACGCTGTCATCGCTGCGGACGCTCGGCTGACCTATCAGCAGTTGGACGCCCACAGCGCGCAACGGGCAGCGGAGCTTCAGGCCGCCGGTGTCGGCCGCGGCACACTGGTCGGCCTGTGTCTCGAACGAAGCTGCCAGCTTGTGGTCAGCCTCCTGGCGGTCATGCGGCTGGGTGCGATCTACGTGCCGCTCGATCCGGATTTTCCCGCCGCGCGCTTGGCACACATGGTTGCCGACAGCGACCTGTCGATCGTGATCGCCGAGCACGCCACGCTGGGCGCGCTGGATGGCATAGAGGCTACGGTTGTCTGCCTCGAAGATCTGCCGTTGGTGACAGCGGGGCCGTTGGCCGACAGCGACACGCCCGGCGGCGATCTGTGTTATGTCATGTACACTTCCGGTTCGACCGGTCTGCCGAAAGGCGTTGCCGTCGAGCATCGCCAGGTCGTCAACTTCCTGAAGAGCATGGCGCAGGAGCCCGGCATGGCAGCCGGCGATCGCCTGCTCGCCGTCACAACGCTGTCCTTCGACATCGCCGGGCTCGAGCTGCTGTTGCCGCTCACCGTCGGCGGCACGGTCGTCGTAGCCGGCCGCGCGGATGTCGTTGATGGCGCCAGGCTGGCGGAACTGATCGCGGACCACGCCATCACCATGATGCAGGCGACGCCGACCACCTGGCGCTTGCTGCTCGAATCCGGCTGGCGGTCGCCATCGGGCTTCAAGATCTTGTGTGGCGGTGAGGCCATGCCGGCCGATCTCGCCCGTCAGCTTTGCGCCGGCGAGGCGGAGGTGTGGAACCTGTATGGCCCGACGGAAACGACCATCTGGTCGAGCTGTTATCGCCTGCCGAGCGGCGGTACGCCCATTCTGATCGGCGCCCCCATCGCGAACACCGCCATCTATATCCTCGATCGTGCCGGCCGGCCGACGCCGCCCGGCGTGCCCGGTGAACTCCATATCGGCGGGGCCGGCGTTGCGCGTGGCTATCTGGGCAAGCCCGAGCTGACCGACGAGCGGTTCGTGCCGGACCCGTTTACAACCCAGCCGGGCGCGCGCATGTACCGTACGGGTGACCTTGGCCGCTACCTGCCAGATGGCCTGATCGCGCTGCGCGGTCGCAGCGACAGCCAGATCAAGTTGCGCGGCTATCGCATTGAACTCGGCGAGATCGAAGCCGTGCTGACCCGGCTTGCCGAGATCGAGCAGTCTGCTGTGCGCCTTATCGAGCCGCGCCCGGGCGATGCCCGCCTGATCGCCCATCTCGTGGTGAAGCCCGGTCGAGACCTGGCGCCGGAAAGCGTGCGCGAGCACGCGCGACAGCATCTGCCAGCCTACATGGTGCCGCAACACTACATGACGATCGACGCCTTGCCGCTCACGCCCAACGGCAAGGTGGATCGCCATAGGCTGCCTGCGCCTGAGACGGCCGACTGGCTGGAAGACGCCTATGTCGCCCCGACAACGGCCAGCGAGCGCGTGGTTTGCGATGTTTTCGCAACTATACTCGGTCTCGAGCAGGTCAGCGTGACCTCCGGCTTTTTTGACCTGGGCGGCCACTCGATCCTGGCGACACGCGTGATGATCGCGCTGCGCTCGACACTGTGCGCGACCTTGAGCCTGCGCGATGTCTTCGAAGCCCATCACGCCCGCGACCTCGCCGCGCGGATCGATGCCCTGAACGACGATACCGCCCGCAGCCAGGCCGAAGCCGGTTACGAGGAGCTGGTGATTTGAGCAGCGCGGACACGGCAAGGATCGACGCATCTGCGCTGCTGGCCGGCTTCCAGGCCCGGGAGATCCGTTTGCAGCGTCATGGCGACCAGATCAAGGTCAGCGCACCGGCGGGAACATTGACATCCGATGACGCCGCCCTGATCCGGCGACACAAGGCCGAGCTTTTGGCCCACCTCGGCGCGCTCGGCGGCGAGCGCCCGCTGCCAATCCCGTCGGTGTCACGCGACGATGACCTGCCGCTCGGCGCCATCCAGCAGTGGATGTGGGCCTATCAGTACATGCTGCCGGATACCGTGCTGTTTCATCTGCCGGCGGCATGGCGCATGCGTGGTGACCTCGACGTCTGGGCGCTGGAGCAGGCGCTGCACGCCTTCGTGCAACGCCATGACATCCTGTCGGCACGTTTTCGTCCGGGCGCCGACGGACCGACCCAAACGATCGTGCCAACGAGACAGCCGTTGCCGCTGCACGACCTCACCGATGTCGAGACGGCCGATGACGTCTTGACCAAGCGCCTCGAAGCCTTGCGTGATGCGCCCTTCGATCTGGAACAGGGGCCGCTCTATCGCTGGGCGCTGTTCCGGCTCAGCGCGCACGAACACGTCCTGTTTTTCATGCCGCATCACATCATCTGGGACGGCTGGTCGTTCGACATATTTTTGAAAGAGCTCGACCATTTCTATCGCGACGCTTGCGGTGAAACGGTCGCGCCATTGCCAGCCTTGCCCATCCGGTTCGTCGACTATGCCGCCTGGCAGCGCGGCCCCGCCGCCCAGCAACAGATGGCCCGGCAACTCGCCTACTGGACAGAGCGGCTACGCCATCCGCCTGAGCCGAACGATCTGCCGACGGATTTCGCAAGGCCGCGCCTGTTCTCGCATGAAGGTGACTGGTGTGCGTTCACGCTCGACGAAACAGCGCTTGTCAGGATCCGCGCACTCGGCGCCGAATGCCGCGCGACCAGCTTTATGGTCCTGCTTTCGGCGTGGTTCGCATTTGTCAGCCGCCTGATCGGCCAAACCGACCTGATCGTTGCGACCGACGCTCAGGCCCGGCAACACCCGTATGTGCACGACGTGGTCGGCTGCTTCGTTAACCTCCTGTGCATTCGTCAGACCGTCGATCCGGACGACGGCTTTGCCAGCCTGATCGAGGCCATTCGCGATGTCTGCATCGGTGCCTTCGTTCACCAGGATGTGCCGCCGGCGCGCATCATGGAGGAACTCGGCCTGCGCGCGGACCCCAGCCGCGTACCGTTGTTCCAGACCATGTTCCGCCACCAGCAAACCGCCCAACGGCCGAGCGAAATCGGCGACCTGAGCCTCGTGCAGGCACACATCAATCCGGCCGCGACACCGGCTGATCTGATGTTCGCCGTCATGGAGGGCGAGCACGAGGCCCGCGCCATCTTGCATTTCAGCACCGAGCTTTTCGAACGGCGCACGATCGACAATCTGCGCGCGCGGTTCCGGCATTTTCTCCAGGCCGCCCTGGACGACAGCAATGCGGCGCTGGCGAGCCTGCCGATGTTGCTGCCCGACGAACGTCAGATGGTGCTCGCGCAATGGAACGACACCGACCGGTCGCTTCAAGGAACAGCGCGGATCGGTGACGCCTTTGCCCGCCATGTCGCGCTCAACCCGGATGCACCAGCAGTGACCTCCGGCACACGCACGCTCAGCTACCGCGATCTCGACACACGCGTTGGTCAGCTTGCGGGCTTTCTGCAAAGCCAGGGTGTGGAGCCGGGCGATCTGGTCGGCATCCATCTCGAGCGCGGCATCGACACCATCGCCAGTGCGCTCGCACTCTGGCGCAACGGTGCCGGCTATGTGCCGCTCGATCCGCAGTTCCCGGCCGATCGGCTGGCCTATATGGTCGAGCATTCCGGCTGCCGCCTCATCCTGACCGATGCCGAGGCCGGCCTGCCGACATGCGCCGAGACCGTCTGCGCCCTGGATCTCGATGCGCTGGCGCCGTCGATCGAAGCGGCGCGCCCACTGGCTTTTGACCATGCGCCGGCCGATCCCAAAGCCCGGGCCTATGTCCTGTACACCTCGGGATCGACCGGCCTGCCCAAAGGTGTCGAGATCCCGCACGGTGCCGTCGTGAACTTCCTCGAAAGCATGGCCGAGCGCCCCGGACTAACCGCGGACGATCGCCTGCTCGCGGTGACGACGCTGTCCTTCGACATCTCCGTGCTCGAGCTGTTTCTGCCGCTTTCGGTCGGCGCGCATGTAATCATCAGCTCCCCGGAAGATGCTTTCGACATCTTCGCGCTGCAGGACATGATCGAGGCGCACGATATCACCTTTTTGCAGGCGACGCCGGCGACCTGGCGCCTGCTGTTGGCAAGTGACTGGCAGGGCAATGACCGGTTTTGCGCCCTTTGCGGCGGCGAGCCCCTGCCTAGCGATCTGGCGGCGGCGCTGTTGCCGAAGGTCGGTGCGCTGTGGAACATGTACGGCCCGACTGAGACGACCATCTGGTCGACCTGTGCGCGCATCGAGCGGGCCGACCAGATCACCATCGGCACCCCAATCGCCAACACGCAGATCTATATCGTCGACAGCTTCGGCGAGCCTTTGGCACCGGGTCAAAGCGGCGAACTGTGGATCGGCGGCGCTGGTGTCGCCACCGGCTATCTGCACGCACCGGACCTGACCTCGTCGCGCTTTTTCGCCAACCCGTTCTCGGATGATCCGGACGCTCGCATCTATCGCACGGGCGATTGGGCTCGCTGGCTGCCGTCTGGCGCGTTGGTGTTCGAGGGCCGGCGTGACGATCAGGTCAAAGTACGCGGCTATCGCATCGAGCTCGGCGAAATCGAAACGGCGCTCATGGCGCATGCCGATGTCAAGCAGGCTGCGATCAAGGTGGTTGGCGACCGCGCCACGGACGCCGCCATCGTCGCTTACACCGTGCTGCATCGGCCGGGCGCGCTGACCGCGAGCGAACTGCGCCAGCATCTCCGCACACGGCTGCCGAACTACATGCTGCCGCAGCTTTTCATGGAGCTCGACGCGCTGCCGCTGACCAACAACAATAAAATCAATCGCAAGGCCCTGCCGAACCCGGAAGGTCTGAGCGCGCAAGGTCACGTACGCGTCGCACCGCGCACGCCGGAAGAGCGGCTGCTGGCAGAGATCTGGTGCGATCTACTCGGCATCAGCGAGGTCAGCGTCACGGACAACTTCTTCGATCTCGGCGGTCAGTCGCTCCAGGCCGCACAGATGGCCGCCCGCCTACGCCAGCACTACGACAAGCGTCTGTCCGCCCGCGCGGTCATCTTCGAAACCCTCGAGCAGCTCGCTGCCGGTCTCCAGCGCTCAGCCGCATAAGCGCGCGCTGATGTCGTCGATGAGTGCCTGCTTGTGCGTATCGAGGAAAAAATGTCGGCCGGCGATCTGCACATGATCAAAGGCTGCCGCGCTTTCCCTCTGCCAGAGCCGCATGTCGGCCTCCCGGGTGATCGGATCATCCTTGCCGCTGTAGACCGTAAGCGGACAGGTCAGCGGTGATGCTGGCTGCCAGCGATAGTCCGCCAGGAGACGCAAATCGGCACGCAGCGCCGGCAGCGCCAGCGCACGCAGCTCGCGATCATCGAGCGCGGCATTGCGCACGCCATAGCGCCTGGCCAGGGCATCGATGAAACGGTCGTCGTCATCGATGCTGGCAAGATCGGCAAAATCACCGCTGCCGACACCCGGCCACGGCCGCGCGGCGCACATCACGTGGGTAACCCTGGGGCTGGCGGCAGCGCACAGCACGCGGGCCACCTCCAGCGCCATGACTGCGCCCATGCTGTGCCCGAACAAGGCGAGCGGTCCAGGCGGCAGCTTGGCGATAGCGTCGATCAGCGCCGCATGCATCTCGGCAAAGGTGTCCAGCGCCGGTTCACGCAGGCGGTCTTCCCGTCCGGGTAATTGCGCGGCATACAGCTCGATCGAAGCTGGCAAAGCGCGCGGCCAGGACCAGAAGGGTGCGATGCCGGCCCCGGCAAACGGCAGGCAAACCAGTTTGAGGCGTGCCATTGGCCGCGGTAGCGGACATTTCAGAAGGATGGTGATGGCCGCCTCCCGAGACCGGATTTCCGCTTGGCCGCGGGACCAGGTGCCCGGCCTAGGCACTGCTCCCGATTGGCATGCATGCCGCTGTGATGGTCCATTGCCGGCATGACGCCCCTTTACTTCGGTTCATCCGAACGCCGTCTGTTCGGCGTGTATCACGCACCTGCGCTAGCGTCACCACGCGTGCCTGCGGCGTTGCTGTGCGCGCCGTTCGGCCAGGAAGCCATCCGCTCGCAGCGCATCTATCGCCTGCTGGCGGAGCAGTTGTCACGACACGGCGCGCCCGTCCTGCGCTTCGATTACACCGGCTGCGGCGACTCCGCAGGCGCTTGCGAGGCCGGCAGTCTCTCGACCTGGGCTGAAGACATCGCTTCGGCGCATCAGGAGCTGTGCGACATGAGCGGTGCGACGCGCATCCTGTGGCTCGGCCTGCGGCTCGGTGCCAGCCTGGCGCTGCACACCAGCAGCACAAAACGCGTCCAACCGGCCGGCCTGGTCCTCTGGGAACCGGTGATCGACGGCGCGCGCTACGTGCGCGAGATCTGCGATAGCCCGACGACACCGGCCTGCGCCGAGTCCTGCGGCATTGCCCTGGGTTCGGCGCTGGTAGACGAGCTCAATGCCTTCAACGCTGCGGAGTTCGCCAGACGCCCGGCGCGCAAAGCCCTGGTGATCAGTTGGCCCGACCGCGATGACCACGCACTATGCCAAAAGCTCGACGCGCTCGGCTGCGCGACGGCCCGCGAGACCGATCCGGATGCGCTGTCCTGGAACTCGGAAGCGGCAATGAATGCCTTCATCGTGCCGCGCCGCGCCGTGGACATGATCGTCCACCGCGTGGTGACCTGGCGGTGAAGGAGCGCATCTGCCAGTTCGGCGATAACCGGCGGCTTCTCGGTACTCTCACGCCCGCCCAGATCGGCGAGGCCAGCAAGACCCGCGCGCGCGCTATCCTGATCCTCAATGCCGGTCTGGTTCATCGCGTCGGGCCGCATCGATTGCATGTCAAGCTGGCGCGCCACCTGGCGGCCGCCGGCTACGACGTCTTGCGCTTCGATCTGAGCGGCCTGGGCGACAGTCGGCCCGCGCCGGCGGGCCTTGGTTATGCGGCGCAAGCGGTAAGCGACGTGCGCGCTGCACTGGATTTGATGAACCGCGAAGTCGGGCACCTGCACGCCGCGGCAATCGGCATCTGTGCCGGCGCCGACAACGCCTACCGCGCAGCGCTGGCCGATACCCGACTTGATGCCCTGGCGATGATCGATCCGTTCGCCTATCCGAACCGCGACGCCGCCATGCGCTTTCAGGCCGAGCGCCTTGGCGATGCCACGCGATGGCAGCGCCTGGCACTGCGCTCGCTCGGCTTCGACCAGCCGTCAGCGATGTCGGCTCCGGCAGCGCATCTGGGCACGGCCCGGGTCGAAGCGCCGCTGGAACAGTTCGGCCAGGACTTGGCCACGCTGACCGGGCGCGGCGTGCACGTGCGCATGATCTACACCCGCTTCAACCGCCAGCATGTCAGCCGCTCGGCGCATGTGCGCCAGACGTTCGCCGCGTTCGACCTGCACGACCGCTTGAGCGCCCGGGCGTTCCCGCAGCATGGTCACACATTCGATCGGCTGGATGCCCAGGCCGAGCTGTTTGACGACCTGGGCAACTGGCTGACGGGCCTGCCCGATCCGGTGACCTAGGCGGCACGTGCACCGGCGAGGTGTTCGCGTTCGGCTGTGAGCATGTTGCGGTTCAACATGAATAGCATGCGCGAGGTGCTGCCGCCTTCGGCGGCTAACGCTTACCCGAGGGACTGTCGGTTGGCTCTCTTATCCGCGGCCGGATTTAGCCAGCCGCCGCGGTTGCCGTACCCTTGAGTTGCACGCGGCGCAGCAAGAACAGACCGCCGGCGATCGTCAGACCGGCCAGATCCGTGCGCCAGTCGCCGGAGATCATGCACAGCGCGCCGATCAGCAGCAGGCCACGCACCGGCCAGCTCGCCCGGATGACGAACCAGCCCTGCACGGCGGATGCCAACAGGTAGACGCCGAGCAGCGCCGTACAAAAAACGCGTGCGATCGTCAGCCAGTCGCCGACCAGCAGCAGCGCCGGGCTGTAGAAGAACATGTACGGCACGATGAAGGCCGCCAAGCCGATCAGGAAACTTGTCACTGATGTGCGCATCGGATCGGCGCCGGCAATGGCACCACCGGCATAGGCCGCCAGGGCGACGGGCGGCGTGATGGCGCTGATCACGGCGTAGTAAAACACGAAGAAATGCGCCACGAGCGGCGTGATGCCGAGCTGGATCAAGCCGGGTGCGACCACGGACGCGGCAACGGCATAGGCCGCCGTGGTCGGCATGCCCATGCCCAGGATGATCGCGATACACATGGCGAACACCAAGGCCAGGAGCTGGCTGTGCTCGGCCAGGCCCAGAAGCAGGCCGGAGAAACGCGCACCGACACCGGTCAAAGAGATGACGCCGACGATAATGCCGGCAGCGGCGCACACGGCGATGATCTGCAACGACATGCGTGTCGACAGGGACAGCGCTTCGAGCAGCCGCTTGATGCCGACGCGATAAGGCGTGAGCCAGCTGACGACGATGGCCGAGACGATTGCGAGCGTACCGGCGCGGATGACCGAATAGCCGGAGAACAGCGCGTAGATCAGGATTATGATCGGTATGAACAGGAACGCCTGTTTGGCGAGCTCTTTCAGTTTGGGCAATTCATCCGAGGTCATGCCCCGCATGCCGGTTTTCACGGCCTCGAGGTCGACCATGATGTAGATCGAGACGAAATACAGGATGGCCGGGATGAGCGCTGCAACGACGATCTCGGTGTACGGGATGCCTGTCACTTCTGCCATGATGAAGGCGCCGGCACCCATGATCGGCGGCATGATCTGACCGCCGGTGGACGCCGCGGCCTCGATCGCGCCAGCGCTTTGCGGGCGGTAGCCGACCTTCTTCATGAGCGGAATGGTCAGCGAGCCGGTGGCGACGACGTTGCCGGCACTAGTGCCGTTGATCATGCCCATTAGGCCGGAGGCGAACACCGCAACCTTGGCCGGGCCGCCACGCGCGCGCCCGGCGGCGGCAAAGGCGAAATTGACGAAGTAATCACCGACCTTGGAGGCCTGCAGAAACGCGGCGAAGGTAATGAACAAAATGATATAGGTCGATGAAACGGCAATCGTCGGCCCGAGAATGCCGTTGTCGGTATAAATATACGAGAAGAAGCGTGCTGCTGTGTAGCCTTTGTGTTCCAAAAAGCCGGGCAGGAACGGGCCGACGAAGGAATAAACCACAAACACAAGCGCAATGACCACCAGGGCCATCCCCGCCAAGCGCCGCGTCAACTCGAGGATCAGCAAGACACCGACAGCCGACGCCCATGCGTTATGCGGATCGGCGAACGCGGTACCGGCGCGCAGGCGCAAGCCGAGATTGTCCAGCGAAAACAGGATGAAGCCGGCAACGGTCAGCGATGCCGCGACCAGCACGAGATCGGACAGCTTGATGCTGTCTTTGCCGCTGGGTGTGATCCAGCCAAGAACGACGGCAATGACGGTGCCGACAGCGAGACAGGGCCCGAAACCGGCAATCAGCGCGGCCGGCGGCTGGGGGTCGCCAGTCATTGTG
This sequence comes from Geminicoccaceae bacterium, assembly GCA_050331015.1. Lineage (GTDB taxonomy): Bacteria > Pseudomonadota > Alphaproteobacteria > Geminicoccales > Geminicoccaceae > JBHJHH01. The sequence goes on along the minus strand of JBHJHH010000024.1, from coordinate 16,235 downwards.
AACTTGATGAACATCGCGATGGTGATCACCGCGGCATAACCGACCAGGGCCGCGGCGAGCAAACTGCCCAGCCAGATCGGCCTCGCCCGGCTCTGGTCCTCATGCGTTCCGGCGATGCCACCTGCGGGGATCAGCGCAAAGCCCAGGCCCAGCGCACCAGCGACGTGAAGAATGCGGAACGTCCAGGTCTCAAGCGGCGCAATGTTCAAAACATACAGATGCCAGCCGGCATAAATGACGCACAAGGCGTAGAACAGCCAGTGAAGCCACCCTTCGAAGCTACGCTCGTTTGCCGGCGTACCATCGCCGGCCTCCGCCTCGATCATCGCCGATGACGTGGAGTCAGCCTTGTCGGGGCTCTGGCTCATTGAAACTGCCTCCCGCGCCCTTTTTCTTAGCTTTGTGCGCTGCAATCAGCGGCGCCCGACCTGTCGGACAACATGATCGGACGCCGCAACATAACCGAAAGCGGTCAATCAGCCCTTAAGATCTTCAGGGATGGTGTAGCCGTTTTCCTCAAACCAGCGGACGGCACCCGGATGCCACGGTAGGAAGGTATTCTTGTCGATGTTCTCCGGCAGGGTTTCCGATGCCGCCTTGTGAATTTCCATCATGCGATCGTGGTTCGACATGACCTGATCGACGACAGCGTAGACAAAGCTCTCGGGCATGTCCGCGTTGGTGACGGCGAAGTTCCACATCGACACCGACTCCTGCGCATCCGGCATGCTCGGATACAGCCCGCCATCGATCGTGAACGGTGCCACCGGGTGGGCTTCGGTGATCTGCGCCACCTGCTCTTCCGTGAACCCGAGGTAACGGACATCGGTCTGGGCGTCGAGTTGGCTAAACGCCGGGATCGGCAGACCGGCGGCAAAGGCGAACACCTCAACCAGGCCGTCTTGGAGCTGACCGGCCAGATCAGACGCACCGGCGTATTGCGGCTGGATGTCGATGCCGAGCGTTTCCATGAAGCGCGGCCAATAGGTGCCCGGCGTGCCACCCTGCGGGCCAACACCCACCTTGGCGCCAGCCGGAATGCTGGCGAAATCGGTGATGCCGCTGTTTGCCAGGGTCACCGCGTGGAACGCCGTCTTGTACATCGGGAAGATGGCGCGCAGCTTGTCGTGCTTCACGCCCGGTGCCAGCTCGCTTTCGCCGTTCCAGGCATCAGCCGCCGGACCCATGGTCACCTGGGCGAACTCGAGGTCGCCGGTCTGCACGAGCGTGGCATTCTGCACCGGGCCACCGGTCACCTCGCCGCCGCCTGGCATGCCGAGCGCCTCGGAGACCATGCTCGCCCAGCCGGAACCGTACACGAAGTACGTGCCACCCTGGCTGGCGGTGCCAACCGTGAAGCTGGCCGGCCAGTCACTGCGGTCTTCGTCCTGGGCCATCGCTGGCAGGCTCAGGCTGCCGACGAGCAACGCCGATGCCATCAAGGTCGTTTTGAGAAGGTTCATGTGACCAGATCTCCCTCGGTCAATCGTTGTCAGCGCTGCCGCTTCTGGGTTCAAGCAGCGCCTCTTTTCAAGGCGAACCTTGCGTGAGGTTCGCTACAAACCACACCTGCGGCCTCATGCCTAGACCAGGTGGGTGCAGACTGTACACAGGGGACGCGGGCAGCGGATGTGCCATGCTCCCTATGCCTGACCGGCCTGCAAGCGGCCAAGCTCGCCGTACAAGCGCTCGTTTTCGGCCTGAAGACGCGCCAGCTCACGTTGGACACGCTCGAGCTGTGGCGCCAATTCGGCGGCCGTGAACCGCGGCACGATGTGCTGCGGGCAGTTCCAGTCGAGGGCCGCCAGGGTCAACACATAGGCGCGCTCCGGCTTGGCCCGGTAGCTGCCATCATGCAGCCGCGCGATCAGATCCCGGTCTTGCTGAGCGCCGATGAGCGTCGCATGGGCATACACCTTCAGGCGCCGCCGGTTCGGATAATCCATGAAAAACAAGGCGATACGATCGTTGCCGCGCAGATTGCCGGCACTGACATACTGACGGTTGCCACGAAAATCGGCGTACGCCAGCGTGCGTTCATCGATCACGTGCACAAAGCCAACGGGCCCGCCGCGATATTGCACATACGGCCAGCCGGTCTCCGAGACGCTCGCCTGATAAAAGCCGTCGCGCGCTTCGATGAAGGCGATCTCGTCTGGACCGAAAACGTCGCCGCCACTCATCTCGTCGCTTAAGAAGCGCTGATAGCTGGCGGCCGAGCCCTGTTCGGCCTGGACGGCCTGCACCGTCGGAGTGAACGCGATTTGTGCGTAAGCACGCGGCATATACCGACCCCCCGCCAAACGCGAATGCGAAATATCATACTCACCAATATTTTAAGTGGCGCCAGCGCTGCCTTTAGGCCAGCCTTCGATTGTTCACAAGCAAGACAGCGCGTGGGTCACGCCAGGGCGTTATGCCGGTGGCACAACGTCGCCGAACGGTGGACACAAGCGACGACGGCAGGCTGCGCTCCAGCGCCGAGTGGTGATGGAGACCCGGCCCGGCTCAACAACCTGTGGTCAAGAGACCCCAGCTTGCGCTATGGCTAAGCACCGTTCGCTGCACCGATTGGAGGCGGTATGCTGCGCGTCTTGCTGATCGCCGTTTCATGTCTCGGTTTTTCCTCAGTATTCAGCCCTGCCCCGGCCCAGCCCGCCAAGGAACTGTTCGGGAGCGCCAGCGGCGCCGCGAGCGGTCCGGCAGCCGCGTTCGGTGGCTATGCCGGTGGCTGCCTTCGCGGCGCTGTGCAACTTCCGATTGATGGACCAGGCTGGCAGGCGATGCGCCTGTCGCGTAACCGCAACTGGGGGCACCCGTCGCTGATCACCTTTCTTGGCGTGCTCGCCGGATCCATGCGCGCCGAAGGCTATGCCGGCGTGCTGGTCGGCGACCTCGCTCAGCCGCGCGGCGGGCCGATGCTCACCGGCCATCGCTCGCACCAGATTGGGCTCGATGCCGACATTTGGTTTCTCGCCTCGCCCGAACGGCGGCTCGGCATGGACGAGCGCGAGGAGCTGTCAGCCGTGTCGCTGCTCAAGCCGGGCACGCGTGAGCTCGATCCGAGCAAGCTGACCGAGCGCGAGATCTTCATGCTCAAGACCTCGGCCGAGCAAAGCAATGTCGCGCGCATTTTCGTCCACCCGGCGATCAAGGACGGTTTGTGCAAGACGATCAGCGGCGACCGCGACTGGCTGCGCAAGGTCCGCCCCTGGTATGGCCATCACTACCACTTTCATGTGCGCCTGAGTTGCCCTGCCGACAGCGTCGGCTGCCAGAACCAGGCGCCACCACCGCAAGGTGACGGCTGCGGCGCCGATCTGGCCTGGTGGCTCAGCGATGCCGCCTGGGCGCCAAGCGACACACCCGCCAAGCCCAGACCGCCGCTGACGCTGGCCCAGCTGCCGCGGGCGTGCACGACCGTGCTGCGCGAGGACTGAGCGCGCACCGCCGGCGAAGCGGGGCCTGTGGCAAGGCACCGCTTGCCGTTATCGACCAACAGCGTAGCTCTGGTCCGGTGTCAACGCAGGAAAAGAGCGTGAGATGACGATCGAGGTCGATGTTGCCGTGGCTGGCGGCGGCCCTGCAGGATTGGCGGCAGCGCTGGCGATGGCACGCCAGGGGCTGAGCGTCGCGCTGGTCGACAAACGCAAGCTCGTACCCGGCAGCCATGATGACGGCCGCACGGCGGCCTTGATGCAGCCAAGTCTGGCACGGTTGACTGCGCTCGGCGTCTGGCCGACGTCCGGACTGGCGCCTGCGCCCTTGCGCGGCCTGCGCATTATCAACGCTGCCAGCGCGCTCGGCGCGCGCGGCGCCGACGTCACCTTCTGGGCCCGCGACCTCGGTCTGGATGCGTTTGGCTACAACTTCCCGATCACCACGCTGGTCGACATGCTGCAGCAGCATGTGCGCGACAACGAGGCGATCCGGATCGTCGATGGTGCCGGTGTGCTTGCGTTCTCACGGGCAGCCAGCAAGGCCACGCTCGCCCTGGACGACGGCAACACAATCCGATGCGCGCTCGTCATCGCAACCGACGGCAAGGCGTCGCGCATACGCGCCCTGGCCGGCATTGATGTCTGGCAGCGCGACACCGGCCAAGCGGCGGTAACTTGTGCCTTCAACCATGCCGAGCCGCATGACGATGTTTCCATCGAAACCCACCGCGATGCCGGGCCTCTGACCACGGTGCCCCTGCCCGGCGACCGCTCCAGCCTGGTCTGGCTCGAACAGCGCGCCCGGGCCGAGGAGCTGTGCGCCATGGATGCGGCTGCCTTTCGCGAAGCTCTCCAACCTCACGTCGCGCGCCATCTCGGATCGATCGGGACGCCGTCGCGGCGGCAAGCGATCCCGCTGATCTCCCTGCGCGCCAAGCGGCTTGCGGCGCCGCGCGTCGCCTTGTTGGGCGAAACGGCGCATGCATTCAGCCCGATCGGTGCCCAGGGTCTCAACCTAACCTTGCGCGATGTCGAGACCCTGGCTGCGATCGTGAAGCAGCAAGCGCATGATCCGGGTTCGACCGAGGGGCTGCGCGCCTATGATCGACAGCGCCGACCGGATGTCCGCCTGCGTGTCACCGGGGTCGATCGGTTCGGTGCTGCCGTGGCGACATCGTCACCGCTCATGGCCATGCTGCGCGACGCCGGCCTGCGCGCGCTCTCCACGACGCCGCCCGCACGTCGGGCGCTGATGCGTATGATGATGGGCGAAAGCGAGCGGCCACTCGACGTGCTGCGTCAGCCGCAAGCGATGCTTACACGTTAAGCAGGACTTTCAATCAATTTCTTAAACATTTAGACGTGTTTGTTTAAGCGCGCTGGCAACTTCCGTGAGCGAAAGCGTGTCGTTTTTATCGCCGGACATCGCTGTTGCCCTGACAACACAACCCGGAGCGAGCACTGCAATTCCAGGGATAATTCTTTGACAGGGCACGCTTTTTCTCGGTTAGCTCTCATTTGATTGAAATCCTGCTCATGGGAGGGGCGGATTTGGTCGAGCTGATCGAACGTACAGCTCAGTCCAGCGAAACAACGCGGCGCGGATGCGCCGATGTGCATCTGATCTGCAGCAAGCCGCTGTTGGCGGATCTCGTCGGGCATGCGCTGGCCGCGCATGGCTTTGCCGTGCGGACGGCAGCGGCCTTCGCGCCGCAAGCAGACACGAACGCCCCTTGGCTCGTTTACCTTACCGAGCGTGAAGCCCAGGCATTGACGGAGATCGAGGCCTGCGCGCGCGCCGGCGTGCCGGTCGTCGCCTGGCTTGCCGCCAATCAGCCGCAGCTTCTCGGCCGGCTGGTCGATCTGGGCGTGCGCGGCGTGGTTGATCTGGATGCCGGGCTCGATTGCCTGATGAACACGCTGGCAACCGTGCGCGCCGGCGGTACCGCCTTCCCGCTTGCGGCCCTCGCTGGCTTGCACAAGGCAGCGGACAGTTCGCCACAGCCTCCGTCATTGGAGCGTGCAAGCCCGAACGCGACGGCCAACCGGTTGCACCCGTTCACGGAGCGCGAACTGGAGGTCCTGGACGGTCTGCGTCAGGGCAAGGCGAACAAGATCATCGCTTTCGAGCTGGCGATCTGCGACGCCACGGTGAAGGTGCACATTCGCCACATCATGCGCAAACTCGGCGCCACCAACCGCACGCAGGCGGCGCTTTTGGCCGAACAGCTGCTGAGCGAGGCCTGATCGTCACGCGTCCGTTGGGTCGGTCATGTCGCCAAAGCGCCAGGCGAGAACATCGAGCTCATCGAGATCGAATCGGTACACCGCTATCACCGCGCGCGCCCGACTGCCGGGTGCTGGTGCCTGTTTGTGAATGAAAACGGACTCGCTTGCCGTCGGGATGGCCAAGCCGGCGTCCGGATCGCGCTCGAGATGCCACAGCAGACCAGCGCAAGCGGCACGATCGATCGCCTGCAGTTGCGCCGACAACTGGGCGTCAGCAGCTGACTGAGGATCTTCGAGCACGGCTACGGCCCAGCTCAGCTCGGCTGTGGTCACATCGCCTTCGACGCCGGCCAAGGCGCTGACATACGGGATCGCCTCGCCAAGCCGCGCGATCGACGCCATGCGATCGTGGGCCTGGAAGTCTCTGGCTTTGGCAGCGCCGCCGAAACAGACATGGCGAATGGCCTGTTCCAGACGGCTGATCGACTCGCCCGGCATGCCACCCAGATCGGGTTCGCTCAGGGCGAAGAAGCGTGGCGCCTCGCTCTTCGCCGTTGCCGGCCGCACTGCGATCAAGCCAGCGCGCGCCAGAGCCTCAAGGCCGGCTGCCAGCGCTTTCGGCATCGGCGCGGCGCGATGCTTGATGTAGGTCGCCCCGGTCAGCGGCTCGCCAAGCGCGACAAAGGTCATGCGATCGACATACCAGAGCACGCGCGCAAGCTTATGCGGACCGAGCACGCTCGGATCGTCGCAGACCCAGATCGTGTAGTGCACGACGCGCAGGAAAAGTTGCCGCCGGAAGCGGACCGAGCGCAGATCGAAAGCCAACTCGCTCATGACAAACGATCCTAGAGCCGATAGGGCACGGCGACACGGAACGTCATATCCGGTGCGTCCTCAGTGACGCCGAAACCAGCAGAGATATCCAGCAGGGCGCGTCCGGGCAGGACCAAGCCGGCGCCGAGCGTAAGCTCGCCGATGACTTCATCCGATCCGGCAATTTCCTGGCCGTTCACACTGGTTTGGCCGCGGAAAATTTGATTGAGGCCAAAGCGCAAGGACGAGCCGGGGCCGGCCGCCAGGACCGTGCCCAGGCTGACACTCAGTTCGTCGCCCGGATCGATGTCGATGCCCTCTTTTTCGGCGGCGATGTTCGCCGTGTAGCCGAGGCTGCCGAACAGAACGAGCGGGTCATAGCTCTTGGTCGCGGTCAGAAGCCCACCGACGCCGTGGAAGCCGCTGCCAATGGCGAGTTCACCGACATCGGCGTCAAAGCTGTCTTCACCGGTCGGCAGGCGCCAGTTCACCGCCGCGAGCACGTCCGGCACATAGCCTTTTTCACGCAATAGCTGATGGCTCAAACGCAGATCGATGTCGCCGATGCCGGTGCCGTCGTGGGTTTCGATCTCCTGACCCATGACCGCGACTTTCTCCTGATCGATGACATAGGGCACGCGGACATCCACCTGGCTGTTCCAGGGCAAGCCAAGGCGGCCGGTCACGGCCGCGGTCACGGTATTGCGCCGGACATTCTGGGTCATAAAGGCCGAACCGGCCGGCGTGTCGCGGATGATCAGGCCGTTGGCGCCGCGATAGCTGTAGCCGAGCTCCGGCGCGATTTCCGCCTCGCCCGGCGCCAGCAACAGGCCGCCGGCATCGACCAGGACGCGGTTCAAGGCGCGCAGCTCGTCGCCGATAGCGTCTGTGTCTTCGGCCTCGGGCGCTCCGGCTGTAGTGCCGCCGGCCGCGGCCTGACCGCCGCGGATATCCGCCAGGGCTCGGTCGTTCAACGCCAGCACGCGGTCGTTGCCGGGCCAGTCGTCGGCCTTTTGCCGGCGGGCCTGCCAGCGCTGCGCATCGATCTGGGCCATGCTTACGGCGTGACGGGGTGCGGCTTCGGCGGCCTGGGGCCTCCCGTCGGACCGGCCAGCCGATCGCGGTACGGCGACAGCGACCATCACTGGCGCACCACCACGGGCGGTCTCGTCAATGACATCGGCCGTGCGCGCGGCACGTCGGCGAAAGTCCAGCTCGACGAAGGCGCCCTCGAGCGCTGCGAGCCGGGCATCGATGTCACGGCTCACGACCGGTGTATCGCTGGCAGAGGATCCGGTCATGACGCCGCGCTGGATCGTCGCCCAGGCGCCGATCGCGCCGGCGACGGCCAGGCCGCCCGCTAGAGCGCTCGCCAGCAGCCAGCTGCGCGCCTTGGCCAGGTGGGTCGTGCGCATCATCGAGCGGTTCATGGCAGAAACGAACGCAGGGCGGCCGGCGGAATGACCGCGAGATCATCGGCGACCTGACCGAGCGAGCCGTCGCCGTCTCCGTCCACCGTGCCAGCGTGGACGACGAACGCGACGCGTTTCGGCCAGTTATCGTTCAGCCTGCGCGGGCTGAAGGTGCGATTGCCGAAGGCCGGATCGGCCACCAGCGCCCGGCCATCACGGAAGCCGCGAAAGACGACGAAGTGATCGTAGGCCAGCAGGCGCACCGGCAGGATACAGGGTCCGAGCTTGTGCAGATCCTTGAGCGCGAGCTCGGCATAACCATCGGCGCGGTATCCGCGCCGCTCGGCACAGCGCTTCAGATCGAGCAAGGAGAAGCCGAGCCGGCGCCGGACTTCCTGACCATCGGTGAAGTCAAGCATGTCAAGCGCGAGCGTGCGCTCGTTGACCGGGTCGCCATGCTGGTAGGTCAAGATGGTCGCCAGACAGGCGGCACCACATGAGAGATCAAAGCCCTGCAAGACGACGTCGTCGCGGCGCAGCTCCAGCATGCTGCGCACCCGTTTGACACCCATTCTGACGGTCTCGCCGTGGACGGGCGCACTCAGACCGCTGAGAACGGCCGCGCTCGCCAGACCTGCGCCGATCTGATGGATGACCAGGCGGCGCCTGAACAGCGCGGCGCTCTCGCGCGGCCTCATTGTCCGGTCGTCGGGAAATAGGGCCGCAGCTCGCGCGCCCAAGGGATCCAGACCGGTGTGACGGCCGCGCCGTTGGCCGCGGCCACGGGGGCAACCCCGCCGGATGGCGTAGGCGTTTGCGCCGCCGGTGACATGGCACCGCGCGCCAAGCCGTTGGTCGGCCGCGCCGGGCTAGACGGCGGTGCGATCACCAGGGTCGTGCCCTCACCGGCATCAATGTCGAGGGTATCGCCGCCGGTTTGCAGTGACAGCAGCGTGTCGACATCGACCTGGCTGAGCGCATTGGCGGTGATGTCGCCCGAGTCGATACCGGTCGCAACGGCCGTGTTCGTGGTATTGACCACGGTGATCGGCATAATCACATAGGTGTCGAACAGACCGCCGGTGACATTGCCGAGCGCGGCCTCGCTCATGGGCTGGACACCGGCCTTGATCTGCGGCACGTGGGCGTCGCCGGCAAGGGCAGCGCCGCTCAGCGGCAGGCAGGCCAGAAAACTGGAAGCAAGAAGGAAGCGGCGCATCGCGGACCTCGTCTTGAGAGGGCGAGAGGGCGGCCTGTCATGGCCGTGACGGGCACAACGTCCGGTCCCAAGCGTCCTTAAGCGGGAACATCAGGACCGGACATCGCAAGCACGTTACGGCAGGACGGGCGGCATGCCGGGGACACCCGCGCCGATGACGATCGAATTGAGATTGTAGCTGGTCGCGCCCGAGGTCGCGTTCGCCGACACCGGACCGGCACCGGTATCCCCGCCCGAGCCGGTGGCCACAGCACTGTTGTTGACCGTCACGGCCGAAACCGGGTTGGCCAGGATGTCATAGGTCTGGCTCAACAAATCATAGGTCTCGGTGGTATCGAACAGCGTGTTCGTGCTGTTGTCGTCCATCTGCATTTGCAGATTGTTGTAGGTCGACGGCACCGGCGCCTGCACGCCGGCGGCAACATCACCGAGTGCAGCATCGCTCATCGAAACCGGCTCCGCCACGGCAGCACCGGCCATCCCGCACAGCAGTGCGGGCAAGACATAACGCAGCATCAACACATCCCTCGCTTTTCGGATCAGCAGGTGCAGCCGATCGCAGTGGTTGGCGCGAGCAGCTGTGTTGCCTGCCGGTGAGGCGCGCTAGCTAGCTCTTGAGTGTACACCTCAAGCGCGGCGGTCTTGTGATTGAACTGGCGTGGAAAAACCAGTCTGCGCGATAAGGTCAAGCCATCGCCATGGACAAGGGTGTACACCTGAAGCGGTAGCGAGCTCAGGCTGCGCGGGCGGAACCGTACCGGCTGATCAGGCCCAGCAGGGCGACCTGATCAAACGTTGTGCTCTGGCCACAGAAATAGCGCAGAAACCGTTCGTTCGAACAACCGCCGGCCAGTTCGGCCAGAACATGCAGCAAGCCGCCGCGCGGCCAATCGATCAGGCTCGCCGTCAACCGGGCCGCCAGACCGCCCAGCCCGAAGCGCAGCGGCTCGAGTACAGGCAAGTCTTCGCGTGTCAGCGTCTCGGCAAACGTGCCCATGCGGTCTGCCAGCAGATAGGGGTCATGGCCAAACACCAGCTGCCCGAGCGTGGCGCTCTGCGCGTGGCGATAGATGCGCTCACGCAGGTGCGGGCCCCGTGCGTGCAAGCCCCAATACGACAGCTGGCTGTGGACGCTGCCTGTCTCCAGACGCTGCTGACAGCGCAAGGCTTCGACGATGTCGGCCATCATTGCGGCCGGCGGTGCGGTCGGCAGATCGGCCTGCCTGCGGGCGATATCGACCCGCTGGACATAAGCGTCGTGGTGGCTGAACGGCAAAACCGCGATCAATCCAACGCTCGCCGGCGCCGTGGCGCGGCCGGACAGCGGCAACAGCCGCACCGTATCGGCCTGAAAGACCGCCCGCTCGGCATGCACGTTCATACCGGTCACCCGCCGTACGAGGCAGCGTTCGCCGGACGGCACGGCCGTGCCGTCGAAGACGTGAACGCGACCACAGCGAACCGGACGTGCGCGGCTGTAGAGAATGTTGCTGAGGCCGCGGTGCGCCACGCTGCGCACCGGCGCATTCATGACGATCCGCGCCCGGCCGGTCGCCAGCACCTGGCGGCACAGTTCGTGATACCAGGAAATCGCCGCGCTGCCCGCCAACGGGCATGCGGCGCGCACCCCATCGGCCAAGTTCAGGCTGGACCAGCGCTGGGTCTGCCGGCCATGCACGCCAGCCTCGCTGACACCGACGATCGTGGGCTCGTTGTGCAGCCGCTGGCGGGCATCGAGAATAAGAACGCGGTGATCCGGTCCGCGCGCCAGTAGCGCTTTGGCCAACAACAGGCCAGGAAGCGTCGCCCCGATGATTGCGTCATTGACGTAAGGCAAAGCTGCCAACCGCACCGCACTCCCGCCAAGCCGGCACATTCTCCGTGCGCAGCACCATGGACTTTGGTCGAGGTGGGCAGCATTCCAGCTAAGCGACAGCGTCGCAAGGACCAACTTTGTGGCGGCTAACTCCAGAAATACTCAACCATCAATAAGCGGCTCGCAGTTGCGACGAAGCTTGGCCAACGCACCGGCAACGTACGTGTCGTCATCGAGCCGTGCGGCATAGCGCATGAGGTTCTCGCAGACGTCGCCGGGTGCTGCCGGCCGGTCGATGTCACCGAACCAGGGCTCGTCCTTGAAGTAATCGACAGCGTCAAGGAAGGAGACACCGAAATAGAGTTCGGCGCCAAGTGAACCGCCGAGTTCTGGATTGTAGCGGAATCCTTCATAGCTTGGCATGACCGTGTTCTCAAAACACCAATCGATCATCTCCTGCATGAGCTCGGCTATGTCCGTCTGCTGATCGGCGTCCAGATACTCCCAGCCGTAATGGAAAATACGTGCGACGTCATAGTTATTGTGATTATTCCACTTGCCATTGCTGAGCCAGCCATAGGGATAGGTCTGATCACGCATGGCAAAGGTTGTTTCAATGATCTGCGGCCAGTGATCGACATCGCCGCGGCGCGCATGAATGATGTGATAGGTGTAACTCAAATCTGCCGTGCGGTAGATCTTGTCGTTGTATCTGTACCAGGCTCCCCAATAGCCAGTCTCCGGATCCTGCCATCGATCGACGAAGTCCATGAAGGTTTGTTGCAGCGCATCTTGCTGAACATCCTCCGGTACCGGACGCCCGGTGGCCAGCCGGATAAAGCCGATCAGTTTTGGTTTTTTGTACGCCGCGGAGAGGATGCCCGTGATACTGCCGAGGCGTGAGCGATGATCCTCACCGGATATTGCCGGTTCACCGATTACAAGGGACTCAAGATAGTTGCGATAATCCTCAGGAGTCTCAAGCCAATCTTCGGTTCTCACTGTCTCCCTCGGTAATTGAAAGCGGTCGGCGAGCACAAAAAGTTCTTCGAGCGTCGCCTCAAGCTTGATGAATTCTGCCTGGTTGCAGCGCCCCCAGAGCTGGTCGATCGGCGACATATCATCGGCAAAGGACTGATCCTCGATCGCGAAACTGCCCTCGAGTTCGTCAAGACGCGCATCAATCTTGGACCACCATGCCGTATAATTGACCAGCCATTTGGCCTCGACAAAGAGCTGTCTTGAGCAATCGAGATCCTCGCCGGCCGCTTCGCGGTCGAAAAGCGTGTGCGCCAGCGAATCCAGCCGCACGACACGCGCTGCATGATTTTGCGGATACGCGGGATCATAGGCGATCAACATGCTATCGACGAACTCGACGGCGTCCGAGCCGAATACCAGCTCAGTCTCGCCAACATCCGGCAAGTCGCTGGCGTGCGCACTGCAAACATGTCCCCACGCAAGCACGGCCAAGAACCATGATGACGCCCTGTTCACGATCGCCTCCCTCGGTCGCAACTAATCCTCTACACATGCGAGCGATCGGCGACAATCGCATGACATCACCAATCGACAGGTGACGCTTGCCGTTGGCGAGGCAGGCGATTTCGTGCCAAACGCTCTAAAGGTTTGCGGAACAAGGAAACGCGTACAGCGGCGATCGGAGATTGCCCGGCGGTTCGAAAGACGCTAAACGCACGTGGTGCGGGTGGAAACAGGCTTCAAACAGGTTCTTGTGAGTGACAACGAGCGACTTCGTCATGAACGATGCAAAAATGGGTCCAAAGACCTTCAAGATCTGGCGCAAGCAGCTTGGCTTGTCGCAGAAACAAACTGCCGAGGCACTTGGACTCAAGAATCGTATCGTCCAGTATTACGAAAAGGGCGAGCGTGACGGAAAGAAGGTTGACATACCTAAGACGGTTCGTCTTGCCTGCTTTGCCCTGCAGCACGGCGTTGGTGATTATGATGGCGAAACGCCGACACCTTTTCTCCTTGAAGACAAAAAAGAGCGTAAAAAGCGCATAAAAAAGGAAAAAGAAGACTGACGATGGCCGTGCCTATGTTTGAAATGCGCGCCACGGCCGCAAAAAAGCGCCGCGACAGCGAAGAAAATCTCCGCAGTTAACGAAGAATTTACGGCTCTCTGATTTGCTGATGAACACGGCTCAGGCGCTGGTTGCCTGGGGCATGTGTCAGTTGCAGCAAGGAGTGCCTTTGATGTCGACCCTCACACGTTTTCTCAAGGACGAGAAGGGCGCCACGATGATCGAGTACGGCTTGATTGCCGCGCTCGTGGCTGTGGCCGCTATTGCCATTTTGACCACCGTTGGTAACAGCCTCGTCGCCCTGTTCACCGAAGTCAACGACGCGCTCGCCGACTAACCTGCGCGCCACCGTGCGGTGCCGCCACGGCACCCACGGACTTCGTCTGTCAAGAACTGAGGGCGTCTGCCGTTGTTCATCGATGCATCCAGCCTTTGTGCCATCGCGGCCATGATGATCCTGCTCGCCGTCGTCAGAACGGACGTGCTCTTCAGAACGATTCCCAACCGTTTCGTCCTCGCCATAGTCGCCCTCGGCTTCGTCAACCTGACATACGAGGCCGGCCTACAACCGGTACAGTGGTCGTTCCACATCGGTGCCGCGACCGCTTTGTTGAGCGCTGGGTTTCTCCTGTTCACCCTGAACTGGATCGGCGCCGGCGACGTCAAACTGCTCGCCGCCCTCGCCTTCCTTACCGGACCGCAGGACCTTGCCGCCCTGCTCGTCTTTACCAGCATCGCTGGCGGGCTCATGGCCATCGCCATCATTGCCTATGATCGCATCAGCCCTTGGCTTGCCTTTCTATCTACGCGCGAGCGCCAAGACCTCCCCTACGGAGTCGCAATAGCCATGGCCGGCTGGCTTCTGCTGCTCCCCGCTCTGCCCAACTGATGGATTGAAATCCACGTCGATGTTGCGCCTTTTATTTACGCCAATACTAGCATTGATCTTCAGCACGGTGGGGATGGTGTTCGCGACGATGTCCTATATCAGCGAACAACGGGAGTTGGCCGCCGTCCGCGCTGCCAGAGAAGAGGCCGAGCGCGCGACCACTGAAATTGCCGTTGTCGCCGACGATCTCCTCGTTGGCCAGATCATCAAGAGCCGAGATTTCCGATGGCAGGACTGGCCAACGGATGCCCTAATCTCAGGCTACATTCTCAAGCGCGGTGCTGATGAAGATGAACTGATCGGCAGTGTTGTTCGCTCGCGCATGGCAGAGGGCGAGCCGCTCTTGACCAGCAGGATCGTCGACACCGGCGAACAAGGCTTTCTCGCAGCGGTACTAGCACCGGGTAAACGAGCGGTAAGCATCAGGTTGGACAAGACCAACGCCATGGGTGGTCTGCTCGTGCCAGGTGATCACGTCGATGTCCTTCTCACACAGGAAAACGACATTCGCGACCCGGAGACAGGTAACTATCGAAGCGTTCGAGCTAGCCAAACAATCATCCAGAATGTTCGTGTGATAGCAATCGATCAGATACTCGACGATGGCTTGAGCCAAATGGAGAATTTCGACACGGCAACGCTGGAAGTAACAGGAAAGCAAGCCGAAGTGTTCGCACTGGCCAAAGAACTCGGCGTGATCTCACTCAGTCTGCGCGGAATCGAGTCGGCAGTCACAGCTGGAGAGTTTTCGACCTCCCAATCACTTACAACGGAACAAGAGATCTCACTCGTATCAACGCTGAGCCAAGAGACAACTGCTTCCGTTGCCAAACCACAGAAACCTAACGTCGTCCGTGGGAGCAATTGATGCCCGGCTATCTATACCCAGTTGCTTCCGCATGGCTGGCCATGCATTTGATCATTGGTTGGCCCAGCGCCTGGGCACAAGGCATTGAAGAATACTTTCTCCCTGTCGGCCAGGGTAAAGTCATCGCACTCGATACGCCGATTCAGGATATTAGTGTCGCCAACCCAAAGGTCGCAGACGTCGAACCGCTCACCCAAAGTTCCTTCTTTGTCTACGCCCGCGGCAGCGGGGCGACCACAATTGTCGCATCAGACACTGACGGACGTGTCTTGACTGAGATCCTCCTGCGCGCGGAGGCGCCAATACTCCAGTCGGCCGCACAACTTTTGGAGCAATCCCCCGGCATCAACACTCGGGTTGAGAACACCAGTGTCGTGGTAACTGGCACGCCTGTCTCTGCACAGCTCTATCGTGAACTCGCCGCCCAAGCGGCGGAAATGCTTCGCGGCCATGGCCAAATCATCGATAAAACCACTCATCTTGAGGCACCGCAAGTTCAACTCAATGTTAAATTTGCTGAGATATCCGTCGAAGCGATTCGTCGGATTGGTATCAACTGGGCAGCTGTAACAAACACTGGAAACTTCGCCTTTGGGCTTGTTACTGGCAGGCCACCGTTTGAAAACGGCACACTAACTGTTCTGGAAGAGGGAGCGAGCGCCCTCTTTGGAGGCTTCTCCGATGGTCAGAGTGCTGTGAATACACTGATTGATCTTTTCGAACGGGACGGAAGTCTGTCGATACTAGCCGAACCCAATCTAACGGCAATTTCGGGAGAGGAAGCAGAATTCCTTGCTGGCGGCGAATTTCCAATACCGGTCCCGCAGGGCAATGAAACAGTGACCATAGAATTTAAGAAATTTGGTGTCTCTGTAAATTTTTTGCCGACTGTACTCCCAAACAAACGTCTGAAGCTTCTTGTACAGCCAGAAGTTAGCCAGCTATCCTCCAACAATTCACTTCAAATCGAAGGCTTTGTTGTCCCATCGCTCATCACGCGGCGGGCGCGAACAACCATCGTAGTTTCCGAAGGCGAAACGATTGCTATTGCGGGCTTATTTCAAGCTAGTAACCAGCGCGACAGTTCCGGCATTCCCTTCTTGAGTGACGTGCCGGGCCTTAAGGAACTTACCTCGGCCCAATCTCAAGAAAGCCTACGCACCGAACTCGTGATATTCATTACACCCAAAATTCTTGGCAAATAGCGATGCGATCATTTATTCTTTTCACACAGAATGCGGGAATGCAACAAATCTTTCGACAAGCATTTAAGGGGCAATCGATCGAAGTCATCTGCTTTAATCAATTCCGTGAACTTCAAGAATGGTCAGATACTGTAACGCCTTTGAGCGCATTTTTATTTGCTGATATTTCCAGCTCAGGCAATCCCGCGGCGCTTGCAAGAACTCTTTCACCAGTTGTTTCAAAATACCATTCCGCTGTTGCAATTGGATCGGAAACAAGCATCCGGTTTGAGCGTGATATTATATCAAATACA
>JBHJHH010000023.1:0-32060 GCA_050331015.1 Geminicoccaceae bacterium | reverse complement strand
GCTTTCAGCTCCTCCAGCGTCATGTCGGCATAGCCGGTCAGGTGCAACAGCGCATAGATCAGCATCGAGCCGTGGCCGGCCGAAAGCACAAAGCGATCGCGATCGGCCCAGTCCGGCGCGCTCGGATCGAAGCGCATGAACCGCTCGAACAACACCGTCGCGACATCGGCCATACCCATCGGCATGCCCGGATGACCCGACTGCGCCCGCTGCACCGCGTCCATCGCCAACACCCGCAAGGCATTGGCGCGTTGGTTGTGGCTGACCTTGGATGTCATGAGACTGCCTGCCCGTTTTATGCGAACTGTTGAATGAGAGTCTTTGCTCAGGCCGCGCGCTTCTTGCGCTCGACGAGGCGGAGGATCATCGGCGTGAGGATCAGCTGCATGGCCAGATCTAGCTTGCCGCCCGGAATGACGATCGAGTTGGCGCGCGACATGAAGCTGCCGGAGATCATCGAGATCAGGTAGGAGAAGTCGATGCCGCGAGGGGTCTTGAAGCGGATGATCACCATGGATTCATCCGCGGTCGGGATCCAGCGGGCGATGAACGGGTTGGAGGTGTCGACCGTCGGCACGCGCTGGAAGTTGATGTCGGTTTCGGTGAACTGCGGGCAGATGTAGCGCACATAGTCCGGCAGGCGCCGCAAGATCGTGTCGGTGACCGCTTCGGTTGAGTAGCCCCGCGAAGCGCGATCGCGGTGAATTTTCTGGATCCACTCGAGATTGATCACCGGCACAACGCCGATCTTCAGGTCCGCGTGGCGGGCGACATTGACCTCGTCGGTGACGACCGCACCGTGCAGGCCCTCGTAGAACAGAACATCGCTCGGTGTCGGCAGCTCCCGCCATTCGGTGAACGTGCCCGGCGGGCAACCGTAACGCTCGGCTTCGGTGGCATCGTGCACATAGTTCCGCGTCTTGCCGCCGCCGCGGCGGCCATATTCTTCAAAGGTCGCTTCCAGCTCGGCCAGAAGGTTCGCATCAGCGCCGAAATGAGAGAAGAACATGTTGCCGTTGGCTTCAGCCTCGGCCATGGCAACCTTCATGCCGGCGCGGTCATAGCGATGGAACGCGTCGCCTTCGATGGTCGCGGCTTCGATGCCCTCGCGGCGGAAAATCTGCTCGAAGGTGTGCTTGACCGTGGTCGTGCCCGCACCCGACGAACCGGTGACCGAAATGATGGGGTATTGTTTCGACATGGACGTGTTCCGGGATCACGGGTGGTAGAACAGGCCGCGCGGCGCGAACAGCGGCGAGCGCTCACTGGTCGAGGGCGGCGGACCGGCATAGTTGTTGGCCACGCGATCGACCTTGTCTTTCGCGCCGAACACCAGCGGCGTGCGCTGATGAAGCCCTTCTGGCTGCAGGTCATGGATATCGGTGACGCCATTGGTGGCGCGACCGCCTGCCTGGCAGATCAGATGGGCGATCGGATTGGCCTCGTAGACCAGACGCAGGCGGCCGTTTTCGTAGCCTTTGCGGCCATCGGCCGGATACAGGAAGACGCCGCCGCGCACGAGGATGCGAAAGGCTTCCGCCACCAGTGATGCGATCCAGCGCATATTGAAATTGGCACCGCGCGGCCCTTCGACACCCGCAATGCAATCATCGACATAGGTGCGGATCGCCTCGTCCCAGTGGCGATAGTTCGAGGCGTTGATGGCGTATTCACGCTGGCCCTGCGGGATCGTCACACCCGCCCTGGCGAGACGGAAGGTGTCGTCTTTCGGATCGCGCGCGAAGATATCGGTGCCCTTACCGACGGTCAGCACCAGCGCCGTGTGCGGCCCGTAGATGACGAAGCCGCTGGCGAGCAGGTGCTTGCCCGGGCGGAACAGATCGAGCATGCCGCTGCCATTACCGCCTGTGCAGGGCAGGATGCCGAAGATCGAACCGATCGACACGTTGGTGTCGATGTTCGAGCTGCCATCGAGCGGGTCGATCACCAGGCACAAGCTGCCATCGGGGTTGAGGTGCACGGGCTCGGCCTGCTCCTCGGAACCGTACCAGGCAACGGCGCTGCCCTTGAGCGCGGCGCGAAAGCTGTCGTCGGCCTGGATATCGAGGGCGGCCTGCTGGTCACCGTGATCGCTGGCATCGCGCTTGGTCGCGAGGCCCTGGCTGAACGGACCCTGCAAGATCGTCTCGCTGAGTTCGCCGGCAACCTCGGCGACCGCGAGCAGGGTCTGCATGACTGCGACGCGCTGGGCGTCGTCGCCGGCCCAGTCCGCGAGATGCGCGGCCAACGGCACCGCTTTGTCTAGCATGGCCAGCCTCCTGAGCGATCGACCCGGGCATGTTCACTTAGGCGGGTCGCTTGTCGTTCGTGCCGTCTTGGTGACGGCTGCGAGGCGAAAACTACGGCGCAGCGCTGCAAAATTCGAGCTAAAAATAGTTTGCTAATTCATAAGAAAAACTTTTACCGATCGGCAAAAAAAGAACGCGATGACCGCGGCCATCGCGTTCAAGACAGGGAGCGGGGAGAAACCAACCCTAACCGTCGTTGGACGCCTCGGGTTCAGCTACCGGCCGACCGATCGCCATGTGGGCGATCGTCAACGAAACGGAGAGCGGCGTCGGCCAGACCGCCCGCCTATGCACCGTCTTCACAGCCGTCGTCCCTGCACCTGAGGCAGACGTCGGCTCGAAGGCGGCCAACCGAGACGTCTTAAGCGGCGAGGACACGCGGGATGTCGATATCGCCGCCGGCCAGTTCGGCCAGACGTGGTAAATCGCGGATCTCGGCGACATGCTGCCCGGTCAGGGAGATGACGCCTTCCTTCTTCAACTTCGAGAACGAACGGCTGACGGTCTCGATGGTCAGGCCAAGATGATCGGCAATATCGCTGCGGGTCATCGGCAGCGCGACTTCACGGGCCGGCACCTCGGCGTCACCCAGGCGCAACGACAGATCGAGAAGGAAACTGGCAACGCGCTCGAGCGCCGACTTGCGGCCGAGCGTCATGAGCTGGCCATGCGCCTTGGAGAGCAGAGCATAGGCGTTCTCGAGCATGCCCTTGGCGAGTTGCGGATCGCGCGTTATGGCCGTGTCCAGCGCTGCCCGCGAGAACGCCGCGATCTGGCACTGGCTGACCGCCATGGCGGAATGGATGTGCCGGCCGGTCGGCGTGAAGCCGAGCAGGTCGCCGGGCAAGGCGAATTCGATGACCTGGCGTCGCCCGTCAGGCAACAGGCGGTACAGGCTGACCATGCCGTCCAGGAGCTGGAACATGGAGGCGGTTTCGTCGCCCTCGACGAAGATTACCTGCTCGCGGCGAAACGTCAGCGCGCCTGGAAAGGACGAAAGTTCGCCGCTCGTCCGGTAGCCGAGCACACCCCACAAGGCCGGGCGCGATACCTCGGTGTTACGCGAGGCATCGAGAACCATCCGGTGCGGGAGCGCGGTCAGGGTCATGCGCCGTGACTATCCTCAAAGCGGCGGTCTCTACAGCTTGAGCTGCGATAGAACACATTCGCCAACCGGAAATACACTTGGGTAACGTACTTAGGGCTTTATACGTAGTTGCCGACGACGCTGGGCGACGGCGCCGCGCGCGGCAGGGCCTGGCCCAGCACGTTCAACAGGCTGTCGAGCGCAATCGGCTTGTCGAGCAGGCCGACCACGCCGTTGACCGGCAGCGTGAATTCCGCTGGCGGCAGATTGGCTTTCATCAGGACGATCGGCATGTCCCATTCTTGCGGCAGGATCGGCCTCGCGGTGATCTGCTTGAACGTCATCGGCTCATGCCAGTCGATCAGCACGCACCCCTGGCCATCGCCAGGGACATTGGCGAGAAAACTCGAGCGCGTGCCGTAGCTGCGCACGTGATAGCCATAGGTTTCCAGCAGAATCTGCAGGGAATCGCGCACGGCCTCGTCCGAATCGACGACGTATACGGAAGGCACGGGAGCGTTCATTGACAGCCGGCGTTGGTGACAGCGGGAAGGTGACCGAGTTCGGGCAAATTACCCGACGATGCAGGTGCTCCCAGCGGCGCCTTCTTGAACATACGTAACTCTCCGTGATCGCTGAAAATTCGAGCAAAACACGGGCGTTACGCCTGTGGGTCTCGCCCTGCGCCGTTGTGGCGCGGCAGACAAGGACCGCAGGACTTGCTAAATGCGTGACAAGTGCATGACAGGAGGTTTTCGCCATGGCCTACCGAAGCGATCGGTTTCCTTACGCGCCGCTCAAGCGGACCCATGCGGACGCGTCCGAGGGGTTTGACACGGTCGCTTTCGTAAGAGAGCGCAAGGGCGAGCCAGTTCCTTCGCAGGCAGCCGCGGCCGAGGCGGACGAGCGCGCCCAGGCACGGACGGCCGTCTATCGCGAAAATGATAACCAGTAGGGCTTGAATTCGCCTTAAAGTTCTGGGCTCAGGCGAATAGCCGTGGCCTTCTCCGGGCGGTTGGCGTACACCGTGGCGCCCCTCCACCGGACTTGGCGCCATGCCGTATTACCGCATTCGACACCGGACGACCTATCACTACACCCAGCCGGTACGCCTCGGGCCGCACCGCTTGCTGTTGCGCCCGCGCGATTCCCACGATCTGCGCCTGCTCGAGACGGCTTTGACGATCACGCCGACGCCGCAATCGACCCGCTGGCTGCACGATGTGTTCGGCAATTCGATTGCCGTGGTCAGCTTTGACGGCGAAGCCGAAACCCTCGATATCGATTCGCAGCTGCTCATCGAGCATATGGGCTGGAGCAAGCCCGAGCTCGTCCTCGAGGACTATGCGCGCACTTGGCCGTTCAATTACGAGCAGAGTGAGGCCGCGGATCTCGCGCCCCTGGTTGCGCGCCACGATGAGGATCGTGACGGACGGATCGATGCCTGGGCGATGGAGATGGTCGAGGGCCGCGGCAGCATGGGCACGCAGCGGCTGCTGGTGCGCATGATGCAGCGCATCCATGAGGAGCTGCCTTACCGCTCGCGTCCGGAAATGGGCACGCAGACATCGCTCGAGACCCTGGCCGATGGCGGCTCGTGCCGTGATCTCGCGATGTTCATGATGGAGGCCGCACGCAGCCTCGGCTTCGCCGCGCGTTTTGTCTCCGGTTATCTGTACGATCCGGCACTCGATGACGGGCCTGACCAGGGCCTGCTCGGCGCCGGCGCGACGCACGCCTGGCCGTCGATCTACCTGCCGGGCGCCGGCTGGGTCGAATTCGATCCGACCAACCGGCTGTATGGCGGCGCCTATCTCATCCGCGTCGCCACGGCGCGCGCACCATCCCAGGCGATACCCGTGAGCGGCAGCTATTGGGGGCCGAGTGAGGTGGCCATGCCGCTCGAAGTCGAGGTTTCGGTCACGCGCGAGGGCTGATCAGTTACAGCCAGCCCTGCAGTTCGCGACGCACGACGCTCTCGATCACGTCCATACCGCCAGCACTGTCATTCAGGCAGGGGATGAAGGTGAACTGCTCACCGCCGTTCTCGCGGAAGATCTCCTGTGCCTCGCCGTTGATTTCTTCCAGCGTCTCGACGCAGTCGGCGGAAAAGCCGGGCGTGATGATCGCCAGTCGCTTGATGCCCTCTTCCTTGGCGAGCTTCTCGCAGGTTTCGTCGGTATAGGGCTGCAACCATTCCTCGCTGCCGAAGCGAGACTGGAAGGTCAGGCGTAGCTTGCCCTCCGGCCAGCCAAGTTCTTCGTTGACCAGCCGCCAGGTCTTGGCGCACTGGCAGTGATACGGGTCGCCCAGCAGGAGATAGCGCTTGGGCACGCCGTGGAACGAGGTGAGGACGACCTCCGGCTCCCAGTCCAGCGTTGCCAGATGGCTGCGGACGGAGTCTGCGATAGCGCGAATGTACACTGGATCGTCATGATAAGGTGGCGCGGTACGCACGGCCGGCTGCCAGCGCATCTGCTTCAGGGCATCGAACGCCTTGTCGTAGGCGGTCGCGGTGGTCGCCGCTGAGTATTGTGGATAGAGCGCGAACAGCAAGATGCGTGTGCAGCCGGCTTCGCGCAGCGCTTCCAGGCGGCTTTGCGTGCTCGGATTGCCGTAACGCATGCCCCAATCGATCACGATGTCGGACATGCCGGCCTTCAGGCGCTCGATGAGCTGGTTGGTCTGGTTGCGCGTGATCGTGCGCAACGGCGACTCGTCGAGCTCTTCGTTCCAGATTTCCTTGTAGGCGGCGCCAGCCGTGAACGGCCTCTTGGAGAGAATAATCAGGTTCAAGAGCAGCCACCATGCGACGCGATTGTAATCAATCACACGGCGATCGCTGAGGAATTCCTTCAGATAGCGGCGCATGGACCAGTAATCGGTCGCGTCCGGTGTGCCGAGATTGAGCAGCAGCACACCGACCTTGGGCACTTTGATTTTCGGGTGTTCGGCCGGTAAGCCGGACATATAGGTGTCGGGCTTGTCGGGTGATTCCATGAGCATGACAGAGAACCTGTGCGGCTGGGCGAGGCGTTCATGACGTTTCGCATAACTAGACGTCGTTGCCCAGAGGTCCAGCCGCACCGACCGGTTCTTGCGTCAGCGACCGATTAACTGGCCAGATCGTCCGGTCGCAGTGCGCGCACCGAGGCCTCGTCATCGCTGCTGTAGCGATCGATCACGCGCAGCGCCCGCTGCAGGGCAGCGCGCAGTTCAATGACCGCCTCTTCGGTCAGGCCAATGGCGACCTGTTCGGTTGTATCAATCAACTGCACCGTCATCGGCGCGCGGTCGACATCGACGACGATCGCCAGATCGCCGGGATCGTAGTTGGTGACCCAAGCCTTCATCAGTTCCATGCCAGCATCCCCTCTTAGCATGGAGCGATAGGTATTACGTTCGATGAACGTATTCAACAAAAAAAGTCGTTTTTCCCGCACATTTTGCGTTTGCCTTGCGTAGCGCGGCGCTACAAGGGCTATTTCGTTATGTTCGTTGAACCTCTATAGTGTCTTCATGACGATCGGTGGGCGACATTTCCGTATTGGCGAAACCACCGCGCGCGCGAAGCAGAAGCAACGCACGCGTGAGCGGATCCTTGCTTCCGCGCGCGAACTGTTCAGTGAGCTCGGCTACGAGGACACAACCGTACGGCGTATCGCCGAACATGCCGGCGTGTCGGTCGGCAGTGTCATCAGCCATTTCGACGCCAAAGCCGATCTGCTCAACACGATCATCGATGAAGAGCTCGGCCATCAGATCGAGCAGGTGCGCAAGGCTTTGCCCAGGCGTGGCGACACCGCCGATCGGCTTCTCATGGCCCTGCGCCTCTTTTATGTCTACAGCCTCGAGCTCGGCCGGCTCGCCGCCGTGTTCCTGGCCTATAGCTGGATGTGGTCAAGCGACGCGGACAAGGCCTATCGCGAGCGGATCGCCGAGGTTCAGGCGATTTTTGGCGAAATCCTGCGCGATGGCATCGCGCGCGGTGACGTCGATGCCGATGCACCGATCGACGTCGCCGTCCGGGCCTTGTGGGCCGTCTACATCCAAGGCCTGCGCCAGCCCTTCTTTGATGATGAGGATGCCGACACTGCGGTGACCAACGTCGAACCGCAGGTGCTGCTTCTTTTGCGCGCGCTCCGGCCGGGCGGCGATACCGGCAATTGATCCCTCGGGCCGCTTTGGCCATGATGGCCGCCAAGTCAAAAGCCAACGCGCAAACAGCAAAGAGAGATGACGCATGGCCATGGCGCCAACCTCCTATCGCGGCCCTCTGGTTTCCGACGATCCGCAAGAACGCACCTACTCGCAGACCGAGAAGGCCAATCTCGCCGAGCTGGGCCTGGATCTGACCGTCGGCGCCATGCTGGAAGACATGGCCCAGCCGGTGATGACCGCCCACCCGGACGCCACTGTCTACGAGGTCATCGAACTGCTGTCGCGCAACGACATCGGTGCGCTACCGGTGGCGACCAATGACATGATTTGCCAGGGCATCATCTCCGAGCGCGATATCGTGCGCGACATTCCGCATATGGGGCTGAAGCTGTTCGCGTCGCGCGTACGTCAGATCATGACCCGCGACCCGATCACCTGCGAGGCGACGACCAAGCTCGGCGATATCATGCAGCTCATGGCCAGCGGCCGTTTTCGCCACCTGCCGGTGGTTTCGCACAACAAGTTGATCGGTGTCGTCTCGATCCGCGATGTCGTGCGCTATCGCGTCATGCAGCTCGAATATGAGAACTTGAAGATCAAGCAGGCCATGGTCGGTTGAGGCCGCCTTTGGCCGGCGCGCTGGGCTAGGTTCTTGCCGTGCGGGGCTGAAACGTCGCGCTTGCGTTTGGTTGCCCTCGTGCCGCTGCCTGCGTAGTGTTCGCTGAAACTTGCGCTCAACTATCGTGCGCGTTCAGCAGTTTAACAGCCGTTTATTGGGGTTAGGCGTATTCGATCAACGGGTGCGCAACCCGTGGGGCAGAGCGTTATGGCGATTGCGGACAAGGTGCACCATACCAGCGGTGGTTACGCCTCGTTCGGTCCGTTTCGTAAGGGCCTGGACATACCGATTTCGGGCGAGCCCGAACAACGCATTCATGACGCCGAGCCTGTCAGCGCGGTCGCCGTCACCGGCACCGATTATCTGGGCCTGAAGCCGCGCATGGAGATCAACGAGGGCGACACCGTGAAGCTCGGTGACGTCCTGTTCACCGACAAACGGCACGACGGCGTCGTTTTCACCGCGCCGGCGGCCGGACGCGTGCGTGCGATTAATCGCGGCGCCAAGCGCGTGCTCGAAAGCGTGGTCATCGATGTCGATGACGACGGTGGTGCTATCGATTTCGGTGTTGCGGATGTCGATACGCTCGATCGCGATGCGGTCATTGACAAGCTGTGCCGCTCGGGCATGTGGCCGGTGATCCGCACTCGACCCTTCAGCAAGATCCCGGATCCGAAATCCAGCACGCATGCCATCTTCATCACGGCCATGGACACCACGCCCTTAGCGCCGGATGTCGATATCGTCGTCGGCGACAATGATGAAGATTTTGAGCGCGGCGTCGAAGCCCTGGCCAAGTTGACCGACGGCAAGGTCTATGTCTGCCATGGGCCGGGCGCGCGCATCCCGCATGTCATCGGTGAGCGGATCGTTTACGCCAACTTCAGCGGCCCGCATCCGGCCGGCAATGCCGGCACGCACATCCATTTTCTCGAACCGATCGACGCGCACCATTTCGTCTGGACGGTGCACTACCAGGATGTCATGGCGATCGGTGAACTGCTGCGGACCGGGCGCTTGCCGACGCAGCGCGTCATCGCCTTGGCAGGACCGCAGGCCAAACAGCCGCGCCTGCTGCGCGCACGCGTCGGTGCCGATCTCGTTCAGCTGTGCGAGGGCGAGATCAGCGACGATACCCTCGAGACGCGGCTGATCTCGGGTGATGTCCTGACCGGACGGACGGTCGATGGCAGCCAGATCTATCTCGGCCGCTATCATCGCCATGTCTGCTTAATGCGCGAGGGGCGCGAGCGGGAGTTTCTTGGCTGGCTGATCCCGTCGTTTGAGAAGTTCGCCACGGCGCGCGTGCATATGCGCACGTTGCTGCAGAAAAAAGCCCGCCTGCCGCTGTCGACCAGCATGCAGGGCAGCGCTCGCGCCATGGTGCCGATCGGCCTGTTCGAAGATCTGATGCCGCAGGACTATCTGCCGACGCAGTTGTTGCGCGCGCTGCTCGTGCTCGATACCGACGCGGCGCAGGATATGGGCGCGTTGGAACTTGATGAAGAAGACGTCGCTCTGGCGACCTATGTCTGTCCCGGCAAGTACGAGTACGGCATGGCGCTGAGAGACAATCTCGACAAAATCGAGGCGGAAGGCTGACCTATGAGTTTGCGGGACACGCTTGATCGGTGGGAGCCGCTGTTTGTCAAAGGCGGCAAATGGGAAAAGTATTACCCCGTCTATGAAGCGATCGACACGATCTTTTATACGCCGAAAGCGGTAACGCAGGCCGCGCCGCACGCGCGCAGCTCGCTCGATATGAAGCGGGTCATGACTTATGTCGTGCTGGCGACCATCCCCGCGATCTTGATGGCGCTGTACAATACCGGTCTGCAGGCCAACCTGGCGGTGCAGGATATGGGCCTCGATCGCCCGGCCGGCTGGCGCGGCGCGCTGCTCGACGGTCTGTGGGTTGGCTTCAATCCGAACAACCCGATCGCCTGCATGTTACATGGGCTTTTGTATTTCCTGCCGATCTACATCGTCACCGTGGTCGCCGGTGGGATCTGCGAAATCATCTTTTCTGTCATTCGCAAGCATGAGGTCAATGAAGGCTTCCTGGTGACCTCCATGCTGTACACGTTGATCTTGCCGGCGACGGCGCCGCTATGGCAGGTGGCGCTCGGCATCATCTTCGGTGTGGTCATCGGCAAGGAAGTCTTTGGCGGCACCGGCAAGAACTTCCTTAACCCGGCGCTGGTCGGCCGCGCCTTCCTCTATTTCGCCTATCCGGCGCAGATGTCGGGCGACGCCGTCTGGATCGCGGTGCATGGCTACACCGGTGCGAGTGCGCTCGGCATTGCCGCGCTGGACGGCATGGCGGCACTGCCGGCCGCGGGCATGACCTGGTGGGATGCGTTCATCGGCACGATTCCTGGATCGCTCGGCGAGACCTCCACGCTGGCCATCCTGCTCGGCGGCGTGTTCCTGGTGTACACACGGATCGCCAACTGGCGCCTGATCGCCGGCTGCATGGTCGGCATGATCGCCATGGCGCTGGTGTTTAACCTGATCGGCAGCGACACCAACCCGATGTTCGCCATGCCCTGGCACTGGCATTTCGTGCTAGGCGGCTTCGCGTTCGGTCTGATCTTCATGGTCACCGAGCCGGTCTCGGCAGCGCACACCAATACCGGGCGCTGGATCTACGGTGCTTTGATCGGCGTGATGTGCGTGCTCATCCGGGTGGTCAACCCGGCCTTCCCGGAGGGCATGATGCTCGCCATCCTGTTCGGCAACGTCTTCGCGCCGCTGATCGATTATTTTGTCGTCAAAGCCAATATCCGCCGGAGGCAGATGCGCTATGCCCGCGCTTGAGCCCGTAACCAACGGCGGCAATCCGATCAGCCGTTTGTTGAACATGCCCAACGACAGCCCGACCAAGACGATCGCGGTCGCTGTCCTCTTGTGTCTGGTGTGTTCGGTGGTGGTCGCCGCCGCAGCGATTTCCCTGCGGCCGATCCAGACCGCCAACCAGATGAACGAAATGCGCCGCAACATCCTGCAGGTCGCCGGCCTGTACGATCGCGGCGGCGACGTCGCCCGAATTTTCGATGAGCGCATTGACCAGCGGATCGTCGATCTGCGCACCGGCGAGCTGACCGACGAGATCGATCCGATGACCTTCGATCAGCGCGAGGCCGCCGCCGATCCGGCCCGGAGCGAGGCGTTGGCCAAGGACGAGGATCCGGCCGGCATCAAGCGCCGCGCGGACTTCGCCAAGATCTACATGGTCAAGTCGCCGGACGGCGTCTCGTATGACAAGATCATCCTGCCGGTGCACGGCTACGGCCTGTGGTCGACCATGTACGGCCTGCTGGCGGTCGAGCCGGACGGCCAGACCATTGCCGGCCTGCAGTTCTATGAGCACGGCGAGACGCCGGGTCTGGGCGGCGAGATCGACAATCCGAACTGGCGCGCCCAGTGGCCGGGCAAGCAGCTCTTCGATGAGAACGGCGAGGTCATCATCGAGGTGACCAAGAACGCCTCGGGCGACTCCGAAGTGGACGCCATCTCCGGTGCATCGCTGACGTCGCGTGGTGTGAGCAACCTGGTCCGTTACTGGGCCGGCGAGAACGGCTTTGGGCCGTTCCTCAACAATCTATCGCAGGAGCTCGCCGCCCATGGCTGAAACGCGCAAACTCCTCCTCGATCCCCTGGTCGAGAACAACCCGATCGCGCTGCAGACGCTGGGTATCTGCTCGGCCCTCGCGGTGACCAGCTCGCTGCAGGTTTCCCTGGTCATGTGCATCGCATTGACCAGCGTCGTGGCGTTCTCGAACCTCTCGATCAGCCTAATCCGCCATCATGTCCCGGGATCGATCCGCATCATCGTCCAGATGGTCATCATCGCGTCTCTGGTGATCGTCGTCGATCAGATCCTCAAGGCCTATGCCTACGAGATCTCCAAGGTGCTGTCGGTCTTCGTCGGCCTGATCATCACCAATTGCATCGTCATGGGCCGGGCGGAAGCGTTTGCCATGTCGAACCCGCCCTGGCAGAGCTTCCTCGACGGCATCGGCAATGGCCTCGGTTACTCGATGGTCCTGATCATCGTGGCGGTGGTGCGTGAACTGCTCGGGGCCGGTTCGCTTATGGGCCTACAAATCCTACCGCTGGCGACGGAGGGCGGATGGTACACGCCCAACGGCCTGCTGCTGCTGCCGCCGAGTGCCTTTTTCATCATCGGCATCCTCATCTGGGTCATCCGCGGCTACCGGCCGAAGCAGATGGAGAAGCCGGCCTTCAAGATCCTGCCGGTGCAGACGACGGGGCACGCCTGAGATGGAAGCGTATCTTTCCCTCTTCGTGAAGTCGGTGTTCGTTGAGAACATGGCGCTCGCCTTCTTCCTGGGCATGTGCACCTTCCTCGCCGTGTCCAAGAAGATCGAGACCGCCCTTGGTCTCGGCATCGCTGTGGTCGTCGTGCAGACGATTACCGTGCCGGTCAACAATGTTGTCTTGAACGGGCTGCTGAAACCGGGTGCGCTGGGCTGGCTCGGCTTTCCCGATACCGATCTGACCTTTCTCGGCCTGATCTCCTATATCGGCGTGATTGCCGCCATGGTGCAGATCCTCGAGATGACCCTGGATAAGTTCTTCCCGGCTTTGTACAACGCCCTCGGTGTGTTCTTGCCGCTGATTACCGTGAACTGAGCCATTCTCGGCGGCTCGCTGTTCATGGTGCAGCGTGACTACAATTTCCCGGAAAGCGTCGTGTACGGTTTCGGGTCGGGCTTCGGCTGGGCGCTCGCCATCGTTGCGCTTGCCGGTGTGCGCGAGAAGCTCAAATACAGCGACGTGCCCGACGGGCTTCAGGGCCTCGGCATCACCTTCATCACGGCGGGTTTGATGTCGATGGCCTTCATGGCGTTCAGCGGCATCCAGCTCTAACGACGCGGAGATCGACTCCATGGCCGAATTCACCCTCGGCGTCAGTTTCTTTACCCTGATCATCCTGTTGCTCGTCGCCGGCATTCTGTTTGCGCGCTCGCGCCTGGTGCCGAGCGGCTTTGTCGATATCGAGATCAACGGCGAGAAGACCATCAAGGCGCATCCGGGCACCAAGCTGCTGGGTGCGCTCGCCGAAGCCGAACTGTTCGTTTCCAGTGCCTGCGGCGGTGGTGGCACCTGCGGTCAGTGCAAGGTGAAGGTCCAGGAAGGTGGCGGCTCGATCCTGCCGACCGAGCTGTCGCACATTACCAAGCGCGAGGCGCGCGAAGGCGATCGCCTGTCGTGTCAGCTCACCGTCAAGCAGCCGATGAAGATCCGCATTCCGGATGAGGTCTTCGGCGTCAAGAAATGGGAATGCGAAGTCGTTTCCAACGAGAATGTCGCGACCTTCATCAAATGCCCGATCTTCAAATTGCCAGAAGGCGAGGAGGTGCCTTTCCGCGCCGGCGGTTACATCCAGATCGAGTGCCCGCCCTATCATGTGAAGTTCAGCGACTTCGACATCGAAGAGGAGTATCGCGAGGACTGGGACAAATTCAAGCTGTGGGACATTGAGGCCCACGTCAAAGAACCGGTCCTGCGCGCCTACTCCATGGCGAACTATCCGGGCGAAAAGGGCCTCGTGATGCTCAACGTCCGTATCGCCACCCCGCCGCCGGGAGCAGACTGGAAGATCATCCCGCCCGGCAAGATGAGCTCGTACATCTTTTCGCTGAAGCCCGGCGACAAGGTGACCATTTCCGGTCCGTTCGGTGAGTTCTTCGCACGCGAAACCGACAAGGAGATGATCTTTGTCGGCGGTGGCGCCGGTATGGCGCCGATGCGCTCGCATATCTTCGATCAGCTCATGCGTTTGAACGGCAAGCGCAAGATCACCTTCTGGTATGGCGCCCGGTCGGTGCGCGAGATGTTCTTCGTCGAGGACTTCGACAAGCTCGCCGCCGAGCACGACAATTTCACTTGGCACGTGGCGCTGTCGGACCCGCAGCCGAACGACAACTGGGACGGCTATACCGGCTTCATTCACAATGTGCTTTACGAGCAGTATCTGAAGAAGCATCCGGCGCCGGAGGACTGCGAATACTATTTGTGCGGCCCGCCGATCATGAACACATCGGTCATCAACATGCTCCTCGACCTGGGCGTCGAGCGCGAAGACATTATGCTCGACGACTTTGGCGGGTGAGTCGGCGGAGCGCACGTTCAGCATGTCCGGTGTGCGCCTGGATGCGTCGCCCTTACGGCCTTTGAAGCCGCTCGTCGTTCGGCTTCTGCGGGCCAGCGGGCTCGATCGGCCTTATGTGACCGGTGAGGCTCTGCGCTCGGCACCCTTGCCGGCCCGGCCGTGGCCGTTCTTGTGGACCTATGTCCGCCTGCTCATCGGTGCGCAGGCGCTACTGCTCGTCGGTCTGGTGACGGTTTCCAAACTGTTTGGCGTGCTGATTCCGTTCGGTCTCGGGCGCATGGTCGAAGCGCTGAGCGAAGGCGCGGGCGGTGCGGCACTGTCTGCGCTCGGCCTGCTCGCGGTGTTCTGGCTTGGCACGCATCTGTGCCTGCGCCTGGCCGATGTGGTGAACCTGTACGCCAGCCCGAACCTTCGCGTCGGCATCAAGGCGCGGCTGTTCGAGCACCTGATGGGCCACGCTCGGCAGTTCCACACCGATCACTATGCCGGGCGGTTGACGCACAAGATTCAGCAGGGCGCGCGTGCCAGCCAGGCCCTGTTCAACCTGATCGCTTTGTCGATCACCAAGCTGGTTGTGCTCGTCGTCGGTGCCGCTGCTTTGCTCTGGCAGGCGGATCCGTTCTTTGCCGCGCTGCTGCTCGGCTGGGTCGCGCTGTTCCTGCCGGCCACCGTCTATGTCGCGCGCTTTGGCATCGCCTACGCCAAGGATAGCGCCAGCGCGACGTCGACCGTGCACGGGCGCATGGTCGATGCACTCGGCAATGCCGATGTCGTGCGCAGCTTCGGCCGGCGCGATTTCGAACGCCAGCATCTGGACGGGTTTCTCGATGCCGAGCGGCGCTGGGCACGGCGCAACCGCCTGTTCTGGACCTTGCTGAATATCGGCCAGCTCGCGCTGGTCGTCGGTTTCTTGCTGCTGTTGACCGGACTGGCGGCGCAGGCGACGCTTGCCGGCACCATGAGCGTCGGCGATTTCGTCATGGTCGTCGGCCTCGCCACCGGCTTGACGCAACAGGTCTGGGATCTGTCCGAGCGCTTGCTCGACTTCTTCGAGCAGATCGGCACGCTTAGCGAAGCGCTCGAGATCATCAGCCAGCCGCATGAGGTGGTCGATCCGCCGAACGCCCGGCCGATCAAAGTCAGCGGTGGCCGCGTCGAGATCCGCGATCTGTGCTTTGCCTATCCCGATGGCCGGCCGGTTTTTCATCGGCTCAATCTGGCCATCGAGCCCGGCGAGAAGGTCGGCATTGTCGGCCGCTCGGGGGCCGGCAAGAGCACGCTTCTACGCCTGATCCGCCGCGACTATCTGCCGAGTTTCGGCCAGGTGCTGATCGATGGTCAGGACACGGCGCAGGTCACCTGCCGCTCGCTGGCCGATGCCATCGGCGACGTACCGCAAGAGCCGGGCGTGTTTCACCGCACGATCCGCGAAAACATCGCCTATGGCCGACCGGATGCGAGTGATCTCGAGATCGAGCGGGCGGCGCACAAGGCGCACTGCATGGATTTCATCGACCGGCGGCCAACGCGGTTCGACACGCTGGTCGGCGAGCGCGGCATCAAGCTTTCTGGGGGTGAACGCCAGCGGCTCGCGATCGCCCGGGCGCTGGTAAAGAACGCGCCGATCCTGTTGCTCGACGAGGCGACCAGCTCGCTGGACAGCGAGGCCGAAGCCCTGATCCAGCAGGCGCTTTACGGCCTGATGGAAGAACGCACGGTGATTGCCGTGGCGCACCGGCTTTCGACCCTGGCCAGACTGGACCGTATCGTCGTGCTCGATGCCGGCGTGATCGTGGAGCAGGGCGGTCACGCCGCGCTGCTCGCTGCCGGCGGCCTCTACGCGCGCCTGTGGCGACGCCAGGCGCATGGCTTTATCTTATGGGACGACGATGATTCGAACGACGGCGCCGACGTGGCTGAGTTGCCTGATCCTGCTATGCGCCTGCGGCGAGTCCGAGCCTCCGCCTCCTGAAGAAATCGTCCTGCGCGGCGAAACCATGGGCACAAGCTATCTCGTGCGTGCCATCGGCCTCGAGGGCATCGAACCGGCAGCGCTGCAGGAAGAGCTCGATGCACGGCTCGAAGAGATCAATGCCGCCATGTCGACCTGGCGTGACGACAGTGAGATCAGCGCCTTCAACGAGGCGTTCTCCACGGATTGGGTGGAGGTCTCGGCCGATTTTCACGCAGTCGTACGCACGGCGCTGGCGGTCTCCGAAGCCACCGATGGCGGCTTTGACGTCACGATTGAACCGCTGATCCGGCTATGGGGCTTCTCCGATCGCGGTGAAGCCAGTGAGCCGCCGCCGCCGGAGGACATTGAGAAGGCCATGGCGCAGATCGGCTGGCACAAGCTGAAGGTTGATGATGCAAGCCCGCGCATTCGCAAGACCGACCCGGAACTGACCATCAACCTATCCGCGATTGCCAAAGGCTATGGCGTCGACGCGATCGCCGATGTGATCGAACACCATGGCGGTGAGCGCTATCTGGTTGAGATCGTTGGCGAGATCCGGGTCAACGGCCTGAATGTCGACGACGAGCCCTGGCAGATTGGCGTCGAGCGGCCGGACGTCGGCGGGCGTGTGGTGCAGGAGGTCATCCCGCTGACTTTGGGCGGGGTTGCAACCTCGGGCGACTATCGCAACTATTTCGAAAAGGACGGCGTGCGCTATTCGCACATCATCGATCCGCGCCAGGGAGCGCCGATTCAGCATCGTGTCGCGGCCGTGACGGTCATCGGCGAAACCGCGATGATCGCCGATGCCTGGGCGACCGCCTTGCTGGTGGAAGGGTTTGATCGAGGCTTCAGCCTGGCGCAGGAGAATGATATCGGTGCGCTCTTTTTGGTGCGCGATGAAAGCAGCGATGGTTTTGCTGAAGTGATGACGCCGCTGTTCTCCGTGGCGGTCGAACAGAACGACCCGTTCATGCCCGCTGAAGGAGAAGGGGCGAAGAAATCAGACGGTGGCGGAGGCCATTGATGACGACATTCCTGATCGCTTTTGTTATTTTCGCTCTGGCGATTGCCGGCCTGGCTATCGGCGTGATCATTTCGAACAAGCGGATCACCGGTTCGTGCGGTGGTCTCAACCTGATCGACGGCCAGAACCAGTGCACGGTCTGCGGGGCGCCGGTGCGTGAGGACGATCGCCTGCGCGGCCGCATCGGCGCGTGCGGCCGGGAGCAGGTTTAGTCGACCCTGGCGCTAGGACGCCCGCTTGATCCGGCCCTTGCCAAACAGGTGCTCACGTGAATCGTCGCTGACCACGGGGTTGGCGTTGATTTCCTTGGCCTTGGCGTAGGCCCGCTCGGTCGCCGGCCGGGTGCGGATGGCATCCTGCCAGCGCTTGACGTTCGGGTACTCCTTGAGATCGATCCCCTGGCGTTCATGGCCGACCGTCCACGGATAGCTGGCCATGTCGGCAATCGTGTAGTCGCTGCCGGCAAGAAAATCGCGGCCCTGCAAGCGATCATCGAGGACGCCGTAAAGACGCTCGGCCTCTTTGACATAGCGTTCGATGGCATAGGGGATGGTCTCGGGCGCATAGCTCTTGAAATGATGGTTCTGGCCGAGCATCGGGCCGAGATTACCCATCTGCCAATACAGCCACTGCAATGCGGCAAAACGGGCGCGGGTTTCCGTTGGCAGGAACTGACCGGTCTTCTCGGCGAGATACTGCAAGATCGCACCGGACTCGAACACGCTGTAGGGCTCGCCGCCATCGGCCGGGCTGTGGTCGACAATGGCCGGGATGCGATTGTTCGGCGAGATATCGAGGAATGCCGG
The DNA here is from genome assembly GCA_050331015.1 of Geminicoccaceae bacterium. Lineage (GTDB taxonomy): Bacteria > Pseudomonadota > Alphaproteobacteria > Geminicoccales > Geminicoccaceae > JBHJHH01. The sequence continues at coordinate 13,952 of JBHJHH010000023.1, read as the reverse complement.
CGCGAACTGCTCACCCTTGCCGATGTTCACCGGCTTGATCGTGTAGTCGAGGCCGGTCTCCTCGAGGAATAGCGTGATCTTGTGGCCGTTCGGCGTCGTCCAGTAGTAAAGGTCGATGGCCATGAGGGCCCTCCGCTTACTCGGTTGATGTCTCGTCAGGCTTGCGATGCTCTTGGCGCCGCGGCTGCAAGGCCGCCAAACGCGCCGAGCAGAGCCTGGTTCCAGCGATGCAAGGGGTCGTCCGCCGGCAAGAACGGCCGCTTGCACGTGACATTGGCCCACATGAACGCGCCGAACACGATGTAATCGGCATAGGCCGGGCTGTCGCCGCAAAGGTAGGGCTGCTCGCTCAAGGTCAAGCGCAGAGGCGTCAGAACCTTGGACAGAGAGTCGAATGCACCATCCGGGTCGCTCGCGAAGGCTTCGAGCGGCATGCCGAAGCGCATCTCGCGTGTCTCGCGGAAATAGGCCTGATCCTGTGGCGCCAGGCACTCAAACACATCGAGCAGGGCAAGCTTGATGACCGCCGGATGGAGCACGCTCTCGCACCAGTTCTGGACGAAGCGTGCCTTCGCGCGCGCCTGCACACTGTCAAACAGCGGCGGTGCATCCGGATAGGTCTCGTCCAGATACAGCGCGATCTGCCAGGAATCGCTGACGAAATCATCGCCATCGCGCAGGACCGGCACGCGGCCCTGGCCTGAGAAGGCGATCGCGTCCTTGTCGGTGTAGCGCCAGGGAATGCGCTCGACGTCGAGCTGCTTGTGCGCGAGTGCCATGACCGAACGCCAGCAAAACGGGCTGAACCGCATGCTCGGATCAGCGCCAGCGAGCTCGTAGAGCTTTCGGTTCATGGCCAACTTCCTGGTTGATGAGACGGCACGCAATCACGCCGCCACAGGTTGAATGCGGTGAGCGGCATGCAGGTTACGCTTGCCGTGATCGCCCGCTACAGTGATCGCCCGCTACAGTGATCGCCCGCTACAGTGATCGCTCGCTACAGTGATCGCTCGCTACAGTGATCGCTCGCTACAGTGATCGCTCGCTACAGTGACCGACCGCTCAAGACGGCCGCGAACGCGCCGGCATAGAGGTCTGGGCGCTCGATGTTGGCCGAGTGACCGACGCCCGGCAGGACGACCAGCCGACAGTTCGGCGACTTGGCTGCCATGACCTCGAGCACGTTGCGCGGGATGATCGGGTCCTGGTCGCCCCAGAGCACGACCTGCTCGTGCGTCATGCTGGCCATGGCCGCTTCGAGCTCGCCAAGCTGTGCCTCGGCCGTGATGGCGCGCAGGGTTCCGCCCCAGATGCCCGGCGAGGCATAGCGCGCACGCGTGAGAATGCGCACGAAGGTTGCCGCCCGGGCGCCAGTATCGGGGCGCAATACCGGGATCTGCCCCTGGGCCAGCGTGCCCGGTTCGAACAGGCTCGATGCAGCACTGGCCATGGCTGCCCAGGCTCCCTGGGCACTGTCGCGCAGGGCGGCCATGCCGTCGGCGAGATCCTCGGGGAAGACCATGCCCTGGGGCGGGATCGGATCGAGGTGCAAGACCGCACCGTAGCGCTCCGGTTGCGTGATCATCATGCGCGCGGCGATGATGCCGCCGGTCGAATGCGTCGCCAGATGGCAGCGATCGACACCCAGCGCGTCGAGCACGCCGATCATGTCGCTGGCGTGACTGGCGATGCTGTAGTTGCCGTAATCCGCATCCGGTGTCGGCTTGCCGCTGTCGCCGCAACCGCGCCAGTCCGGCGCGATCACCTGGAGATCATGCGGCAGCGCCGGGCCGGCCGCTTCGAACCATTCCTTGCAGGCCAGATTGCCGTGAATGAATAGCACCGGGATCGTGCCGTCGCCCCAGACACGGTAGGCGAGCTCGAGCTCGCCTACACGCACCTTGCCTTCGTCGCCGGCCCTCATTTGTTCAGGCCGGCCGTCGGTGAACCGGCATCGGCATCGACCTCGGCGGCGACACCGACCGTCGGCGCGCCGTTGATGATCCGGTCAGCCAGCGGCGGCGAGAAGCTGTCGACTGTGCCGGTGAGCACGAAATCGACGACATCGCGCGGGAAGGCCACCGGCTCGTCACTGTGGATGAAGTGCGCCGCATCCGGGTAGATCTTGAGCTGCGGCGGATTGCCGGCCTCGCGCATGCGCAGCATGAACGGTGTGATGATGTCCCCGGCCAGATCGGTCAGGCCGTTGAACGCCGCACCCGGAATGAACGGTTCCTTGGCGCCGAACGCCAGGAAGATCGGCATCTCAAGCTGCGTCGAGCGCTTGTACAGGCTGTCCGGATCGTCCTCGAGCATCTCACTGGCCATGGTGTGGATGTCGAAGATAAAGGCGTTGACCCATTGCTCGAGCTCGGCCGGGTTACCGTCGATCATGCCGATACGCTGGTCGGCATGCAGGCGGGCATACTGGCCGTCGCGCAAGAAGTAGCCGGTCTCGGCGTCGATCTGGTTGCCGGCGGCATCACGCGTTCTGAAGAAGTAGAAGTCCTCGACGCTCTCGGCCGTGCGGTTCATCTCGGCATCGAGAATGCCGGTCGGCCCCCAGATCTTGAGCCAGCCTTCCCAATCCGAGCTCAGGGCCGGATCGAACAGCGGTACCGGGCCGTCGCCGAGATCGATCGCCATCGGATATTCCTCGAGGCCGGCCGGGGCTTCCAGGATCAGCCCCTTGACCGCATCGGGCCAGGTGAGCGCGTAGCCGAGCACGTGGTGACCACCCAGCGAGTGACCCATGTAGTAGGCCTGTTCGACGCCGAGCTGGTTCACGACCAGATCATGCACGACCTCGCGGAGCTCCTGCATCGAGCGCGCCGGGCTCTTGTCGAGATTGCCCGGGCCGGACATGCCGTAACCGGGCAGATCCGGCACGACCACGCGCAGACCGCTCTCCACGGCGTGGCGGATGACCTTGCCGTAGAGGGCACCGAATGCGCCCTTGCCATGGATGATGACGAGGGTTTCCGGGTTTTCAACGCCCTCGGCGACCTCGTCCATGTAACCGATTTCGTAGACGTCGCCCTCGGCCGTGCTCGCCTGTGCGAACTTGACCGGGAAGGGATAGGTCACGTGGTCCTTCCAGAAGGATTTTTCGGGATCGATCTCGGAGGCTACGCCCGGGTGCTGGAAATTCGCGGCTTCAAAGGCCGGTGCCGGGGCAAGATCGGCGACATCGGCCAGGAAGCCGGTCAGGATCGGGTTTTCACGTTCGGTATTCAACGCGCTGAACTCCGCTTAGTGCGAGATCGGGCTGTCGGCCACGCCGATCAGATCGGCGCCCGGAATGCGCTCAGCGGCCTTCTCGGCAAGCTGGAAGTTCAACCACTGGTCGTTCTTAACGTGCATGACCAGCGCCCGAGAGCGCACGCGATCGAGCTCATCATTGATGTTGTGCAGGTTGCCGGCTTCGTTGCGATAGAGCAGGTCCACGGCATCGAACACCTGCGCCCGGGCGAAATTGCCGGACGAGGCGTTTTGGTTGGGACGATCCCAGTAGAAAACGTCCTTCTCGACTGTCTCCCAGGGCTGGGTCGTGCGGAAATCGAAGTCATAGCCTGTCAGTGACAAGATCGACCACAAGAAGGCGACACCGTTGTTCGGGTGCTGCTCTTTCGGCAGATCATAATAATCGCCGCCGGTTTCCTGCCAGACCGGGTCAGACTTGATCGCCGACGTGGCGAGCTGGAAGGTCCACTTGCCGACTGGATCGCCACCATCCGACTGGGTCGTGCCGCCGACCGGCAGGATCGCCTTGGCGAAGTCCGGGTGCATGACGCCCCAGACATAGGTCTGCGTCGCGCCCATCGAAACGCCGGTGACCAAGTCGAGCTCGGCGACGTTCAGCTCGTCGCGCAAAAGCCGGTAGCTGGCCTGGACCATGTCCATATACGAGTATTGCGGGAAGTTCATGCCGAGGCCGTCGGACGGCTTGCTGGCGCCCCACAGACCGAGGGCATCGACCATGACGACAAAATGCTTGTCGGTGTCGATGGTGCGGCCCGGACCCACCAGGGCGCCGCCCGAGAACTCATTACCTTCCTGACCGTCGTACCAGAACTCGTACATATTCGTGGCATCACCCGAATAGTACGAGTTGATCAGCACGGCGTTGACGATCTCGCCGTTCTCGTTGGTCTCGGGCGTGCCAACCGTGATGTAGCCGATCCGCAGCGGCTCGGCGCCGAGCTCTTCCAGGGTCGTGCCACCGACGCCGCCCTGTTCCCAGGCCTCGGGATTGTCCAAATCGTAGGTGCCGCCGATCCGGAAATTCGGGATCGTCGCGGTTTTCTTGAGCGCATCGTGCTTCGGTACGGCTGAGCGCGGCGTAAGTGGTTCATCAGCGCGAACGGCAGACGTTGTCAGCCCAAACGTGGTTGCGACCACGGCCGCGGACAAAAGGCAGGTGATGCGGCGCACGATGCGACCTCCCTACGTTGATTGTCATCGTTGGATCATGGTTATTGCTTAGCCGTGTGACTGTTTCGCGACCGCTGATGCACGCAGAACGTGTATCTCGTCGCACCACGGTCGCTCTGGGAGGGGGTTGCCCATGCCGGTGCTCGTCATCGATCGCCATCACATTGCCTACGACCTGCATGGCCCATCGGACGGTCCCGGCTTCGTGCTCGTCAACGGTCTGACCCAGTATGCCGATCTCTGGGCGCACTACCGCAATGCCCTGGCGTCGCGCGGCTATACCGTGGCGACCTTCGATCTCCTGGGGCAGGGCGGTTCCGACAAACCGATCCGCGGCATCAGTCAGGACGATCAGGTGCGCGCGCTTGCGGCGATCGTCGACCGGCTGGCACCAGCGCCCGTTTACGTCGCCGGCATTTCATTCGGTGGCTACATCGCGCTGAAGTATGCTGTCGAGGCGCGTGATCGCATCGCCGGGCTGGTCGCCATGAGCACGTTCAGCGAACTGTCGCCGCAGCTCACTCTGTTGGGCGCCTGCCTGTATCGCGGTCTGTTGCTGGGCGGAATCGATTACTTGCAGGACCTGCTCTTGCCGATGAACCTGTCCGATGCTTGGCTTGGGCCGCAGCTCGACAATCTGCCCGCGGTCAAGCGTCAGGGCGCGGCGATCAACGATCTGTTCGCGCTGCAAAACCTCATGGAGAGCTTCATCGATGTGCCGCCGCTGACCCCGGCGCTGGACCGGATCAGCTGTCCGACGCTGATCTTGAACGGCGAGTTCGATTTCCTCACGCCACGTCCGTTGCACGATCTCATCCGCCGCAAGGTTCCGCGAAGCCGCATGGCGATCGTGCCGCAGGCCTATCATGCCTTCACGCTCGAGAAGCCGGATTTGACCGCCGATCTGATGGCGCGTTTCGCGGACGACGTTGCTGCCGGCAACTTTTTCGGCGACCAGACGATCTGGCTGGCGCCCGATCAGGTCGGTGCCCCCTACAGGCCGTTTCCGGAAGGGTTCGATCCGATGCGTGCGCTTCCGGCCAAGCTTGAACCCGGCTCGAACGGGGAGAACCCCTGATGACGACGCTCCGCGAGCTCACGCCACTGGCGCAGACCCGGATCAGCGCCGCTGCCATGGCTGCCCATGCCGCCAATTTGCGGGCCCTGTTGAACCTCACCTGGCTGCGCCTGGAGGAACCCTGGGGCGGTGTTTTTCAGCAGCAGTATTTTCGTGCCTATGAGCTGATTGCCGCCATCTCCAGGCCGACCGAATGGGTCGTCGATCCCTGGAGCGTGCAACTCAGCGCGCGCTTCGAGGGGACGCTGTCGCGCGAGCGCCTGGACATGTTCTCTTCGGGCCCGGGCGGCTACCGCCAGGCGGTCTGGCTCGATGCGCTGGCCCTGGGACACGCCGTTCATTCGACCGTGCGGCTGACGCCGCTCCTGCCGCCCGGCACCGATATGCTGTCGCCTTACCCCGCAGCGGCGCAGTATCTCGATCTGCAATCGGGGCAACTGATCCAGGCCCATATCCGTTGCCTCAAGGGCGACGTGCTGGAATTGCCCGAAGCCTATATCGATGTTGTGCTGGAAAGCCGGCGTGCGTGCGTCAACGCGCTTTGGCGCGACATGCGTACAAGTCTGATCGAGACCTGAGCCCTCTCTGCCGGCTGGAAATCCGGGCCAGTGCGAAGCCTACCCGTCGAACGGATAGCGCTCGACGAGCTGAAACGGGCTAGCGCGGTCGCCTTGACGAAACAAGGCGATACCGTCGACCGGCACTGAAGGCGCGCAGATGGCAGCCGTTTCGTGGCGCAGCGACGTGACCAGACGCTGCCGTTCCTCGGCCGGCAGTCGGCCGCTCAAGGTCATGTGGAAGACGAAATCCTCGAAGATGTATGGATAGCCCCACCGGTGCAGCCGTTGGATCTGCCGTGGTTTCAGGCCACTGGCCAGTCGCTTGGCCAGATCGGCGGCGCCAAGCGGTGCGCGGAAGGGCTCGAACGCCCGAACACAGTCATCCGCGAGTGCTTGCATCGCCGGTGACTGCTCGGCGAGCACAAAGGCGACAAAGCTGCCCAGCGCATCGACCTTGACCCTGATGGCAAAGGGCGCGCGCCCGGCTGCGAAGGCCGCGGCAGCTCTCGACAAATCCGGTGCGAATGTGCCCTCGGTCAGTTGAAACGGCGCTTTCAGGGTCGCGTGAAAGCCGTAATGGTGGGGCGCCTCGGTGATCTGGGCCAGCCGATCGGCTGCAAATCCAGGCAGGCTCAGCGGCTCTAGCCGTGCACCGCTGCGCGCATCGCGCCCGAGCCATTGCTGGCCGAAGCGCATGAGCGGATGGTCGAGCGGCGGCGTGTAATAGACGGCAAAGCGCTCGGTCATGGCCGCCGATTCGAGTGCTCAGGCGACATGCACACCTTCACGCCAGACGGCGCGAATTACCGGTACGTCCGATGTCTCGGTCACGCGGATGACATCGGCGCGCAGGCCGAGCTCGAGACGGCCGCGATCGCTGAACCCGAGCAGATCGGCCGGTGTCGCACTGAGCATGGCGGCGATTTTCGGCAAGCCCAGGCCGAGTTCGCGATGCAGGACAAAGCCGGCATGCACCAGGCTGTGCGGCACGTAATCGGAGGACAGGACATCGAGCAAATCGTGCGCGGCCAGGGTCTTGGCCGAGATATTGCCGGAATGGGAGCCGCCGAGCACGACATTTGGCCCACCCATGACCGTGGCCAGACCGGCGTCACGTGCGCCCTTGGCGGCTTCGAGTGTGGTCGGGAACTCGCTGACCATAATGTGGTCCTGCCGGGCCTCTTCGATGTGTTTCAAGGTGGTATCATCATGGCTCGCCAGGGTTATCGCCCGGCCACTGATACGTTCGATGATGCCCGTGCGGTTCGGCCTAGCGAAGCGGGCCTGTTCCTCGCGGCGAATGGCAATGCGCTCGATCAGCTCGGCGTCGCTCAACTGGGTCCGGCCGCGATTGAAGGCCAGATAGTGCTCGATATTGCGCCACTGACGCTGTCCGGGCGTGTGATCCATCAGTGAGACCACGCGCACGCGCTCATCCGCGGCCAGCGGATCAAAGATTTCCAGCACGTGCGGATCCGACACCTCGCAGCGCAGGTGCAGCCAGTGCTCAGCGCGCAACCAGCCCTCGGCAATGCCGGCATGCACCGCATGGATCGACGTCTTGAGCAGGTTCTGCCGCTTGGGATCGTTGCCGTAAAAGCCGACACAGACGGCATCACACACGGTAGTGATGCCAGCAGAGGCGATCTGCGCGTCATGGATGACCATGGCCGCGCGCCCCGGCCAGCTGACCGTTGGTCTCGGGCTGAAGGCGACTTCGAGATTGTCGGTGTGGATCTCGACCACGCCCGGCATGAGCAGATCGCCGCCGCAGTCGCGCGCGCCGGCAACCGTGGACGGCCGACTGTCGATCGCCGCGATGATGCCGTCGCGCATGACCAGCGTGCCGCCGACAACGGCATCGGGCATGACGATACGGGCGTTGGTCAAGATGGTTTCGGGCATCATGCGGCCAGTTCGGGTCGACGCAGGGAAAAGACACGGGTGGCGACGCGCTCGCGCACATCGACGTCGTGAAATATACCCAAAATGGCGGCGCCGCGGCGCGTCGCTTCCTGGATCATGCTCACTACCGTATCGCGATTCGCCGGATCGAGCGAGGCTGTCGGCTCATCCAAAAAGAGAATGGGGTAAGCGTGGATGAAACCACGCGCAATGTTGATGCGCTGTTGCTCCCCGCCGGAAAACGTCGCCGGTGGCAGGGACCAGAGCCGTTCGGGGACGTTCAGACGCGCGAGAAGGCCCGCGGCGCGCTCGAGCGCTGTCGTGCGACCTATGCCCAGGTGCCGCAGGGGCGCTGCGACCACATCGATCGCCGGCACGCGCGGTATGACCCGCAGGAACTGGCTAACATAGCCAAGCGTCTGCCGTCTGATCGCCATGATGTCGCGCGGCGCGGCCTGTGCAAGATCCAGCCAGCGACCGTCATGGTGGATGTCGATCCCGCCTGCCTGGATGCGGTAATTGCCGTAGAGCGCGCGCATGAGCGTGCTTTTACCGCTCCCCGACGGTCCGGCCAGCGCGACGCATTCGCCGCACCCGAGGTCGAGATTGACGTCGTTCAGCACCGGTAGAACGACGCCGCCTTGGGCATGCAAGGTGAACGTCTTGCTGAGGCCACGCGCCCGCAGATAGCATGTACGGGGTTCAGGCATGGACGATCGAGCTTACCAGCAGTTGCGTGTAGGCATCCTGCGGATCATCCAGCACCTGATCGCACAAGCCCGTCTCGACGATCCGGCCCTGGCGCATGACGATCATACGGTCGGCGAGCAGGCGGGCCACGGCGAGATCGTGCGTGACCAGAATGACCGCGACGCCGAGTTCGTTCACCAAGTCACGGATCAGATCGAGCAGGCGGGCCTGCACGGACACATCCAGGCCGCCGGTCGGCTCATCCATGAAGACCAGGCGCGGGCGCGTAATCAGATTGCGCGCGATCTGTACGCGTTGCTGCATGCCACCCGAGAACACGCCCGGGCGCTGGTCCATTCGCTGCGGATCGAGTTCCACGCGCTGCATCCAGGCTGCACTTTCGGCACGGATCCGGCCATAGTGGCGCATGCCGTTGGTCATCAGCGGTTCGCCGACATTGCCGCCGGCCGAGACATTCATGCGCAAGCCATCGCGCGGGTTCTGTCGAACGTGACCCCATTCTTGGCGCTGCAGACGGCGCAGCTCCGGCTCGCTGGCCCGGGCGACATCGATCCAGGCACCGTCCTTACACCGGTAGTGGATCGTCCCGCTCGTTGTCGGTAGCGCGCCGCCCAGAAGATTGAGCAGCGTCGATTTGCCAGAGCCGCTCTCACCGACGACGGCCAGTACCTCGGCCTCATCGAGCTCGAGGGATACGTCAGCACAGCCGATCTGGCCGTCATAAAGCTTGCTCACAGCCTCGACTCGGAGCAGGGGCGCGCTCATGCCGGTCCATTGCCGCGCAAGGCGGCCGTCTTGGGGTCATCAAAGGCCGGGCCGCGATGACCGGCGCTTTGCCGTTTGTGGCAGTGATCGGTATCGGAGCAGATGAACAGGCGGTTACCGGCGTCATCCATGGTGACTTCGTCGAGAAAGCTCGCGGTATCGCCGCACAATGCGCAAGGCGACGACCAAGTCTGCACGCTGAACGGGTAGTCTTCGAAATCCAGGCTGCGCACCGCCGTGAACGGCGGCAGGGCGTAGATGCGCTTTTCGCGCCCGGCGCCAAAGAGTTGCAGGGCAGGGTTCATGTGCAGCTTCGGATTGTCGAATTTCGGGATCGGTGAAGGTGCCATCACATAGCGGCCGTTGACCACGACCGGATAATCGTACGTTGAGGCAATGCGACCGAGCCGGGCAATATCCTCATATAGGCGTACGTACATCAGACCGTAATCGGCGTTGGCGTGCATGCGGCGGGTGATGGGTTCGCGTGGTTGCAGCGAGCGCAGCGGTTCCGGAATCGGCACCTGATAAATCAGGATCTGGCCGGCGTGTAGGGGCGTTTCCGGTACGCGGTGGCGCGTCTGGATCAGCGTTGCGTCCTCGGTACGCTCGGTCGTGCGCACAGTCGATGTCTTGCGGTAAAACTGGCGAATACTGACCGCGTTGGTTGTATCGTCGGCCCCCTGATCGATGACTTTGACGACGTCATCGGGGCCGATCAGCGCACAGGTAAGCTGGATGCCGCCGGTGCCCCAACCGTAGGGCAAGGGCATGTCGCGCGAGGCAAACGGCACCTGATAGCCGGGAATGGCCACGGCCTTGAGAATGGCGCGGCGGATCATGCGCTTGGTCTGTTCGTCCAGGTAGGCGAAGTTGAACCCGGCGATTGGACCGTCTTGCCCGCTTGCAGCGACTTCTTCCTCGCGCGGCGTTGGCTTGGGCATCACCAGGTGCGGATCGGCGATCCAGCCCTCGCACGAAACCAGATCGCGCGGTTTCGAATAGTCGGCCTGGCGCGATGCCCAGGCGGTCTGGATCAGACACAAAAGGCTGTCGAGGAGATCGGCATCGGTGTCGGCTTCGGCTTGCGCGCGCAGCGCGTCGCTGATCTCGAGCCGGCATCCGTAGGTTTCGACCAGAGCTTCGGCTGAGCAGGCGTCGAGGATCGCGCGTCGTGCGTCACGTTTCAGCGCACGACTGGCAGTGTCGCCCTTGCCCTTGTAGCTGGTGCGGCCGATGACGGCGCGCGCGAGGACGCCTGGGTAGGTCTCGATGACCGTGCGTTCCGGGTCGCCTTCGCGCAGCCCCGGTATGGCGACGCCGGATGCAACCAGACGCGGCACGCCTTCGGCGAACATGAGCCCGACCGGAGGATTGATCGTGTTGACCGGGCTGGCGCCGCCGCTCGCCGCATCACAGACACGCTGCGGCCGTTTATGGCCTTGCGACTGGCTGGCGACGAAGCGCAACAGGGCGTCGCGTGTCCCTGTGCGCCCAAGCCGGCCCACATGCCGCGCCATATCCGGCCAATGCCCGGGCCAACCCAAAGCCTCGATGACGCGCGCCGGCTGACCGAATGGGAAATCGAAGCCGGCGAGCCAGGGCCCTGGCCGACGAAGAAAGGCGTCAAGCGCTCGGAAGTCGTGCAGCGTTTCCAGCTTGTCGACCACCAGACGTGCACCCTCCAGATGGCCGCGTACGGCATAGAGCGGTTTGCGCCGGGTCGGCGCGCTGAAAAGTCGACGCCTAGGAGGATCATTCGCCGATCTCGGCTTCTTGCGCCGTTTCGGCCGCGTCGCCTTCGGCAACCTCCGCACCAGTGCCGAAAGCTGCCGCCTCGCAGGCTGCGCGCAGCTTACGCACCAGTTCGAGCTCGCTCTGGAAATCGACATAGTGCGGCAGTTTGAGGTGCTCGAGAAAGCCGGCGGCCTGAACGTTGTCGGCATGCATCAAAACGAATTCCTGGTCCTGCACCGGGCTGGTGACGTCCTCGCCAAAAGCCTCGGCGCGCAGCGCACGGTCGACGACGGCCATGGCGATCGCCTTGCGTTCGTTGTGGCCGAGAACGAGACCATAGCCGCGGGAGAACTGCGGCGGCACGCCGGCACTGCCGGTGAATTGCGTAACCAGATCACACTCGCTGATCGTCAGCTCGCCCAGGATCGGCGCAAACGGCAGCTCGTCGGTCTGCAACGTGAGCGTCACCGTGCCGATGCGCAGTTCTCCGACGAACGGATGGCTGTTACCGAAGCCGCGCTGGCTGGAATAGGCGAGCGCGAGCAAAAAACCCTCGTCACCGCGGGTCAGATAGTGCAGGCGCGTGCTGCGCGCGGCCGGCAGCTCCAGGCTTTCGCCGTCGGCGCCAATGGTATGGGCATTGGCATCCTCGTCCGATTGTCCCTCGGCCGGCTCGATAAGACCGTCCCTGGCAAGCAGTGCTGCGGCCTTTTCGTGTGTCGTCGGCTCGCTCGGCGGTGGCGGCCACGCGCTCTCGGCAGGGTCCGCGCCATCGCCTTCGCCAACGGCTTCGGCGGCGAGCGCGAAATCGAGTAGCCGATGGCTGTAGTCGAAGGTCGGCCCCAGAAGCTGACCGCCCGGGACCTCTTTGAACACGGCCGACACCTGACGATCGACGCGCATCTCGGCCGTGTCGATCGGCAGGCTCTGGCCGACGCGGGGCAGGGTCGTCTTGTATGCCCGAAGGAGAAACGCCGCCTCAATGGCATCGCCACGCGCCTGCTTCAGGGCGAGTGCCGCCAGGTCGGCGTCGTAGAGCGCTGCTTCACTCATCACACGGTTGACCGCCAGCGTCAGCTGCTCGCGGATCTGGACAATGCTCAGCTCGGCCACCGCCTGATCGCCGCGCCGTTCTTCCGCTTGCCAGCGATGGGCGTTGGCGATGGCGCGCGCGCCACCCTTGACAGCTACGTACATGGCACATCCCAATCGATGCGCGTGCTGCGCGGCAGGGCGACAAGGCTTGCGCCGCAGGTGAACACCAAGTCGACGCCGCAGGGGAAGCTTTGATGATTGGCGTCCACGGCCTGCCAGAAGGCTCTGTCGCACGGTGATACTGCCAGAGCCCGCGGCGCGGCCAGGCCCGGACCGCTCAGCCAGACTTCCACGTCAGCCTCGAAGCCCGCAACCATGAGGATGACAGTCGCGGACCGGTCCGGAAAGGCCGGGCTGCCTTGTGCAAAATGGCGCAACTCCGCCATGCCGGGCCCGGCCGCCAGCAGGGCGAAGCGTGCATCGGCACGATCGGTTGTGAACCTGCAGCCCGTGTGAAAGCGTAACGCGTCTCGGCTCTGTGCATGATCGCTGTCGCGATCGAGCCAGACCGGTGTCTGGTGGTCCACGAGACACAGCAGCGCGGCGTAGGCCGCCATATTCAGCCCGTCCGGCGCCGCAAGGGCGATCGGCAGGTCATGGCGGCTGCCGGGCGAAGCGAACGCGCTCAGCAGGCAGCGAAACACGGCTTGGGTTTCGAGAACCGGATCGGCGAACGCCGGCGCAAGGGGCGATGCGCTGGCGGTGTTCACGGGCTCTCGCCGCGCAGTAGCGTGAAGAAGTCGACGCGGGTGGCCTCGGCTCGGCCGGCGCGCTGGCGGCGATGTGCCGTGATGATCTGCTGGAGCGGCGCGATCAGCCGGTCATGCATCACCTCGGCATGGTGCGTGTCCTGCAGCAGCGCATCGGCGCTAGCAGCCAGCCTGGCCGACACGTTATCCCGACCGAGCCGGTAGCCGTAACCGATGAGCCGATCGTCAAGCATGACGGCACAGCGGGTGACCGTCACGTCGCCAAGATCGAAGGGCACACCGGTGCCGGAGACGCGTCCACGCACCGCGACCAGGGCAGTGGCGGGCGGTCGTATGGTCCGAAGCGCGAGATCACTGAGGGACAAGGCCTGCCAGTGGCGTTGCAGGTCGGCTGACGGCGCCAATGAAAGGGTGGCCATCCACGCGCGGCGCGCGTGCCCGGCATCCTCCTCCCACGCCATCGCTGACACGGCTCACTATCCATTCACGCCTGACTTGCATCCGAGAAGGCGAACCATAGCTTGATGACTCCCGGATGACAGCCTTGCCTGAGCCCTGGTCCCTAGGTGTCGGGTGCCGGTGCCAGCGAATGCTGCGTGTCGGCGTTGTCCCAGTGTCCGAGCGCGTCCATTGCCGTCGTCCCGATGGTCACCTCGATCACACCAGGCGCGCCTGCCGCGCCGGCCTCACCCTGATGCGCATCCGCCACAGGCCTTGGCGGTGACGTCGCCGCGCATCCTTTGGGCGCGGTTCCCGACAGACCGGGGCTGCCAGGGGCGCCGCCGAGCCCGCCGGGGCCAGCGAAGGATCGGACAATCAAGCGACTGTCGGCTGCCAGGCTCGCGATCTTGAGGGTAATCGTACCGCCGTCGCCACCGCGACCGCCGGGTCCGCCCGCGCCGCCGGGGCCGGCCGGCGCTGCCAGACCTTCGGCGCACGCCTCGGCGGTGGTTGGCG
>JBHJHH010000022.1:0-19822 GCA_050331015.1 Geminicoccaceae bacterium | reverse complement strand
TGAAGTGCTTGATCCGGACCAGCCGGCGGTCGTGGTCACCGGTTCGATTGCCGAGATGATCGGTGGCGGCGTAACGCCGGAAGGGACCGGCATCAAACGGTTCCTGCCGCGCACGATCGATGAGGATCAATGGCAGAGCGCTGATCGCGCCATGAAATGGCTGTGGACCGAGTTCGGCCCGAAGAAGGGTCCGCCGCCGCTCAAGGCCCGTGCCGAAGGTGCCAAGCCCAAGGTCAATATCATCGGCCCGGCGTACGGCATGTTCAACATGCCGTCCGATCTGGCGGAAATCCGCCGCCTGATCGAGGGCATCGGCGCCGAGATCAACATGGTCTTCCCGCTGACCAGCCATCTCAGCGACGTCGCACGCTTGGCCGATGCCGAGGTCAATGTCTGCCTGTATCGCGAGTACGGCCGGCTCTTGTGCGAAGCGCTCGATCGCCCGTATCTGCAAGCGCCGATCGGGCTGCACAGCACGACCAAGTTCCTGCGTACGCTGGGCGAACTCCTGGATATCGATCCCGAGCCGTTCATCGAGCGCGAAAAGCACACCACGATCAAGCCGCTTTGGGATCTCTGGCGCTCGGTCACGCAGGATTTCTTCGCCACCGCCAGCTTCGGCATCGTCGCCAACGAGACCTATGCCCGCGGCATACGGCATTACCTGGAAGAAGACCTCGGCCTGCCGTGCAGCTTTGCCTTCGCGCGCAAGGCCGGTGCCAAGCCGGACAACGAGGCGGTACGTGCGGCCATTTACGATAACCCGCCGCTGGTCGTCTTCGGCAGCTATAATGAGCGCATGTACATGGCCGAGTGCGGCGCGCGCGGCGTGTACATCCCGGCATCGTTCCCCGGCACGGTGATCCGCAGGCATACCGGCACGCCGTTCATGGGCTATGCCGGCGCGACCTATCTTTTGCAGGAAGTGTGCAACGCGCTGTTCGATGCGCTGTTCCACATCCTGCCGCTCGGCACCGATCTGGACAAAGTCGAAGCGACGCCGTCGCGCATGCATCGCGAGCTGCCCTGGCACGATGACGCCAAGGCGATCTTCGATGCGCGCGTCGAGCGCTTCCCGGTGCTCACCCGCATTTCCGCCGCCAAACGCCTGCGCGACGCCATCGAGCGCCTCGCCCGGGCGCAGGGCGACCACGAGGTCACGCCCGCCCATGTGGATGCCGCCGAGGAGCGCGCCGCATGAGCCGCACGCGTCGACAGACCAGGCGAGGTTACCCGATGTCTTCCCGCCCTCGGCCGGAGGTATCGGCTTGGAACGACTGTTACCTCAAAGGAGAAGCCGCATGAGTGCTGCGCCGCGTTCTTTGGCCAAGCTGCGTGCCGACGAGGCATGGGAATATCGGATCATTTACAGCGTGAGCTTTGTCTTTGCCTTGGTTGCGGCCGCCACTGGTCGTGTCCTGCCGGGCGCGCGTCCGGAATTTGCCGCCGGCCAGTCGATCATTGCCGAGGCCAAGGCCAACGCTGCCATGCTCGTGCCGTTCGCGTTCATGCGCTGAGCCGGGTTTTTCCCTTTTGCCCGATCCGCTCGGGTAAAGGCGCCGTGCCGGGTGTGACGCCCGGGGACGGGGCTCCCAGCCGTGGGGAAGTGCGCACGGCATGTTGTGATAAGGCCCATCACAGGAGGGTAAAATATGGAAACGGAAACCGGAAAAGTTGGGTCGTTATCCGGCCTTTCCGAGGAGGAAGCCAAAGAGTTCCATGCGGCTTTCATCCAAGGATTCCTCGGCTTCACCGGTGTCGCCGTGGTCGCCCACATCCTCGTTTGGCTGTGGCGTCCCTGGCTCCCGGGCGAGGACGGTTACGCGATGATCGACGGCGCCACGCAAGCGGTGCAGCCGTTCATGACGCTCATCGGCTAACGGAGACGGTCAAATGCAAGGCTTATGGCGACTTTGGCTGCTCTTCGATCCGCGCCGCACGCTCGTGGCGCTGGCCGTGTTCTTGTTCACGCTGGCAATTTTGATTCACTTCATCTTGCTCAGCACGGCCCGTTTCAACTGGCTCGACGGCCCCAGCACTGCCTCGACGGCGGCGCAGATGTCGGCGATGCCGAGCGAAACGACGAACTAGCGTCGGCACGCCTAGGCGGCGGGCGAGGCGCTTTTTTGCATGCGCTTTGCCCGCTGCCCTTGGCGGTCACCCTCCGCGCCGATGCGAGCTCGATCAAAGGACAATCTCGATGCCCATGTTGAATTTTGAAAGGAAGTACCGGGTTCGCGGCGGGACGCTGATCGGCGGTGACCTGTTCGATTTCTGGGTAGGTCCGTTTTACGTCGGATTTTTCGGCGTCACGACGATCTTCTTCACGATCATCGGCACGGGCTTGATCTTCTGGGGTGCCGCCATCGGCCCAACCTGGAATCCCTGGACAATCAATATCGCCCCGCCGGATCTCAGCTACGGCTTGGCACTGGCGCCCTTGGAAGAGGGTGGCCTATGGCAGCTCATCACGATCTGTGCGGTTGGCGCCTTCGTCTCCTGGGCACTGCGCCAGACGGAAATCAGCCGCAAGCTGGGTATGGGCTATCACATCCCGATCGCCTACGGCGTTGCGGTGTTCGCCTTCGTCACGCTGAATGTCTTTCGCCCGCTATTGATGGGCGGCTGGGGGCACGGCTTCCCTTACGGCATTTTCAGCCATCTCGACTGGGTGTCGAACATCGGCTACCAGTATCTGCACTTCCATTACAATCCGGCGCACATGATCGCCGTGTCGTTCTTCTTCACGACGACACTGGCCCTGGCGCTGCACGGATCGCTGATCCTGTCGTCGACCAATCCGCCCGAAGGCGAGGTCGTCAAGACGCCGGAATACGAAGACACCTTCTTCCGCGACACGATCGGTTACTCGGTCGGCACGCTCGGTATTCATCGCCTGGGTCTGTTCCTGGCGCTGAATGCCGGCATCTGGAGCGCCATCTGCATCATCATCAGCGGCCCGTTCTGGACCAAGGGCTGGCCCGAATGGTGGACCTGGTGGCTCGATCTGCCGATTTGGAGCTGAGGTGAGGGCATAAGACAATGGCTGACTACCAAAGCATCTTCACCCAGGTCCAGGTGCGCCACGAGCCCGAAATGGGCGTCGAGCTGCCCCGTGGACACTGGCCACGCTCCGGCCAGGGCGGCTTCAGCTACTGGCTGGGCGTCATCGGCAACGCCCAAATCGGCCCGATTTATCTGGGCTGGGTCGGCGTCGCTTCGATCGTCTGCGGCCTGATCGCCTTCGAGATCATCGGCCTGAACATGTGGGCCTCGGTCGGCTGGGATCCGATCCAGTTCGTCCGCCAGCTCCCCTGGCTGGCCCTGGAACCGCCGCCGCCGTCCTATGGTCTGAGCATTCCCCCGCTCAATGAAGGCGGCTGGTGGCTGATCGCCGGCTTCTTTCTGACCACATCGATCTTGCTGTGGTGGTGGCGGACCTACCAGCGCGCCATCGCACTCGGCATGGGCACGCATGTCGCCTGGGCGTTTGCGTCCGCCATCTGGCTGTATCTGGTGCTCGGCTTCATCCGGCCGCTCGCCATGGGCAGCTGGGGCGAGGCGGTGCCGTTCGGCATCTTCCCGCATCTGGATTGGACGGCCGCGTTCTCGATCCGCTACGGCAATCTGTTCTACAACCCGTTCCACGCGCTCTCGATCGTCTTCCTGTACGGCTCGACCCTGCTGTTCGCTATGCACGGCGCGACGATCCTGGCGGTGACCCGCTATGGCGGTGACCGGGAGCTCGAACAGATCACCGATCGTGGTACGGCGTCCGAGCGCGCCGCTTTGTTCTGGCGCTGGACCATGGGCTTCAACGCCTCGATGGAAAGCATCCATCGCTGGGCCTGGTGGTTTGCGGTCCTGACGACGCTGACCGGCGGTATCGGCATCCTTTTGACCGGCACGGTGGTCGACAACTGGTACCTGTGGGCGGTCAAGCACGACTTCGCCCCGATGTATCCGCCCGTGTCCGGTGCCATGCCTGATCCGGCCCTTCTGGAAGGAGCGGCACAATGAACTTCGGCACGATCCTATGGGTGGCCGCCGGCGGCACGGCACTGACCGTGGCATTCCTGGCCAACTGGGAACGCCCGCCGGTCGATAGCGTGCAGCGCGGCTACCGAGGTGTCGGTATCCAGCAGGTCTACAACCCGCGCACGCTGGCCGAGCAGGTACCGGACAATCAGGTGCCGGAATCGCCCTGGGAGCTCGATCCGACTTATGAGGGCGAACGGGCTGGCGACATCTACGAAAACGTCCAGGTCCTGGGCGACCTCAATGACGATGAGTTCAACCACTACATGGCGGCGATCACGGAGTGGGTGTCGCCAGAGCAGGGCTGCGCTTACTGTCACAACGAGGAAAACTACGCCGACGATTCCGTCTACACCAAGATCGTCTCGCGGCGGATGATGCAGATGACGCTGGAGATCAACGGCAACTGGCAAAGCCATGTCCAGCAGGCAGGGGTCAACTGCTACACCTGCCATCGTGGCAACAACGTGCCCGAGTATCTGTGGTTCGAGGACCCGCACGCCCGCAGTGTCGGCATGGGACTGCTCGGCAACCCGGCCGGGCAGAACAAGTCGGACGAGACCGCGGCTTACGCCTCGCTGCCGGCCGATCCCTTGCAGCCATTCCTGCTCGATGACGCCGGCATCCGCGTGCAGAGCGACACCGCCCTGCCGGAAGGCAATCGCCAGTCGATCAAGCAGACCGAGAGGACCTATTCGCTCATGATGCACATGTCGGATTCGCTCGGCGTGAACTGCACCTATTGTCACAACAGTCGCGCCTGGGGTGACTGGGAGCAGAGTTCGCCGCAGCGCACGACGGCATGGTACGGCATCCGCATGACCCGCGCGCTCAACCAGGACTATCTCGAGCCGCTCGGCGTGCAGTATCCGCCGCACCGGCTGGGGCCGCTCGGCGATGCGCCCAAGGTCAATTGCGCCACCTGTCACCAAGGTGCCTACAAGCCGCTCTATGGCGCCAATATGGTCGCGGACTACCCCTATCTGGCCGGAGAAGGGCAGCTGCCCGAGCCAGCACCGGAGCAGACCGCGGCCTTGGATGGCAAGCCGCTGCCTGACGACGCAGCACAGAACTAGGGTTAGGCGTTCCCGGCGGGCCGGCCTATCTATCGGCTTCGCCGGGAGTGCCCTTGCAACGAAACGGCTCGAGCCAACGAGGAAGCGGAGCATGGCTGTCTACAGAGCGTTCGCCGGTCTGCTGGGTTTCACGCTGTTGTGCGGCGGTGCGGCTGCGGTATCGGCGGCGGAATACGACAATCCCACGGTCAACAATGCACCGTGCGTGGTCTTGAACACATTTGCCACCGAGGCCGATGACGGTGCTTATCGCGCCAGCGTCGAGGTCGAGAACATCTGCGCCCGTTCGGTCGAGGTCGCTTTGTGCTTTGGCCTGGTGCCGGCGCTGGACGAAGACGGCGTGCCGGGCGAACCGGGCGAAGCCTGCTTCGGCTCGATCGTCCGTCCGGGCGAGGTCGCCGGCGTTGACGATTTCGCCGCGCAACAGCGGGTGATCGGCGCCGACTATCAATGGCGCTGGGCGCCTTACTGACGACCGATCACCAGTCGATGGCAAAGCGGCATGCCGGGTCACCCATGGCCTGGCATGCCGTTTCCTTGACCTGCGTACGCCGGTCGACGAGCCTTTCGAACAGTTGGCTGAACGTGCCGACATAGTAGGCACCGCGCGGGCGCTCGCCGCTATGGCCGCGGCACAAGGGACAACCGGCAATCTCGATCAGCACGGGTTTGCCGGCTTCGAAGCGGCATGCCCCGCTGCCGGCAAAGGTCCAAGCGTGTTTGGCGATCGCCCTTAGCAGCAACGGTGCGGCGAGGCGTGCGGGCAAGGGCTTGAGTATCGCCTTGGCGACGCCGGGCATGCGATTGGCCAGGACATAATCGCCGGTGCGCACACCCGCGTCGAATGCCAGCGCTTCGGCGTCTTCGGCCGGGTAGGACCGCCAGAGCGCGTTGTGCAGCGCAATGACGTCGCGCTCGTCGACCATGGACGTGGGCGGCGTCTCGGCATAGGTCGCTAGGTCGGCATCGTTCAATAGCGTCAGATAGGCGTCACGGCCGTGGGCAGCCGTAAGCGCTTCGCCGAGCTGAATGATGGCATTCGGGCCGATGCGGGCGATGGTCTGTGCGCCGTCGCCCGCCACGGTCACCTACTCGGCCGGCACCAGCGGCTCGTTCTCCGCTAGCTGCTGCTTGCCGCCACCGCAGGCCATGACCGGTTCGAGACCGGTGCCGCTCGGCTGCTTGTGCTTGATGATCGGCCGCTTGCGCGCCGGCGCCTTTTTCCAGTCCTCGATCTGCGCTTCGGACAAGGTGCGGCTTTCATCGAAGTGGAAATCGACGTTTTTCTTCGATTGTGGCCCCCAATAGCCGACCCGACCCAAGTCGTAGAAGGTGCGCTCGAAGCCGGCTTTGGCAAAAGCGCGCAGGCAGCCGATCATGTAGCGGCGTTTTTCTCTGTTCCAGTGCCACGGGTACTCGAAGAATGCCTTGTACATGTAAAAGCGGCGGTAGTTGGCCATGGTACGATCGAGCAGCGTGGCGCGGTCCATGGCGTCCGGCTTGATGATCGGCGTGACGAAGTTGTATTTGCTGAAATCGTAGATCTCGACCTTGTCGCCAAGTTCCTGGAACAGATCCGTGAACGGGCAGGGCGTGTACATCGCCAAGTTGGCCATATCCGGCTTCCAGTCCATCGCCATGCGATAGGTTTCTTCCAGTGTTTCCTTGGTCTCGTTTTCCAGACCGACGATGAACTGGGCTTCGGCGACGATGCCGTGTTTGCGCAAGAGCTGGATGGCCTTTTTGTTCTGCGCGATCGTGGTTTCTTTGTTGAAACGCTCAAGCTTGAGCTGGGCGGCGGCTTCGGTGCCGAGCGAGATGTGGATCAGCCCGGCCTTGCGATAGAACGGCAGCAGTTCTTCGTCGCGCAAGATGTCGGTTACGCGGGTATTGATGCCCCAGAGCACGCCAAGATCGCGATCGATCAGTTCCTGGCAGAAGGCGATGAACTTCTTGCGGTGGATGGTCGGTTCTTCATCAGCCAGAATAAAGAAGCCGACCTGGTGATCGCGCACCAGCGTCTCGATTTCGTCGACCATTTTCTTCGGATCGCGCACGCGATAGTCGCGCCAGAACTTCCACTGCGAGCAGAACGTGCAGGTAAACGGGCAGCCGCGGGCGAAATTCGGCACGGCGACGCGGGTGTTGAGCGGGATGTAGATGTATTTTTCCCACTCGAGGATCGACCAGTCCGGCGTGATGCCGTCGACATCCTTGATGGTCGGCTCGGCCGGCGTGGCGACGATCTCGTCACCATCCTTGAAGGCCAAACCGCGGATGGAGCGCTTGTCGTCCTGCCAGGTGCTGTCTTCGATGGCACGGATCAGATTGGTGAAGATCGCTTCGCCTTCGCCGCGCACGATGCAATCGATCCAGGGCGCCTCGGACAGCACCTGTTTGTACATGAAGGTGGCATGCACGCCGCCGAGTACCGTGATCGCGTTCGGATGCACCTCCTTGGCGATGCGCAGCAGCTCTTCCGCCTTGTAGATCGAGGGCGTGATCGAGGTGGCGCCGACGACATCGGGCTTTTCCCGCTCGAGCGCGGCGCGCACGTCGTCATCGGTCATCTTGTTGGTCATGGCATCAATGAAGCGGACGTCGGTGTAGCCCGCCTGCTTGAGCGCACCGGTCAGGTAGGCCACCCAGGCCGGCGGCCAGTTGCCGGCGATCTCGGCGCCACCGGAATGATAGTTCGGGTGGATGAAGACGATGCGCATGGACGGCCTCCCCAGGACGTACGGAGCTGTCCATTGAAAGTGACAGAATGCGCGTCACCAAACGTTGACACATGTCAACAACACGCGCGCAAGCGCTGCGATTTCACAGGCTTAGGCGGCGCGCAGGTGGTGCCAGAGCTCGTCGAGATACTTGCGAAACCAGACCGTGTAGTCGTCCGGATTGCTGGCGACATCGGTGCGCAACCGCTCGGGCCGGACCCAGCTATAGGCGTCGGCCTCATCGGGATTGAGCGCGATCGCGCCATCGTGCTGGCCGACGAAAATGCTCACCAGCTCGTTCTCGGTCATGCCGCGGTCGAGCGGTGCTTGATAGCGCACCTTGCCGACAAAGCGTAACGGGCAGGCGAAGCCCATTTCTTCGCCGAGCCGGCGGCTGGCGGCGGCACCGATGACTTCGCCGGGCCTGGGATGACCGCAGCAGGCATTCGTCCATAAGCCGCCGGAGTGGTATTTGACGGCTGCGCGGCGCTGCAGCAGCCATTCGCCTTGACGGTTGTGCACCAGCACCGAAAAGGCCCGGTGCAACTGACCGTCACGATGGGCGGCATGCTTCTCGCGAATACCTGTCTGGCGATCCTGCTCGTCGATCAGGATCAGGATCTCGCCGCTCGGGCCGATCTCAGACAACGCCGCCCCTGGCCTCGCCATGCCCGTGTTCAGGCCGCGCGCTTGAGGCCGATATCCGCCCAGATCGCCTGCAGCGCGCCGACCAGGTGATCGATGTCGGCATCGCTGTGCAGCGGCGAGGGTGTGATACGCAGACGTTCGGTGCCGCGCGGCACGGTCGGATAGTTGATCGGCTGGACATAGATGGCGAACTCGGCGAGCAACCGGTCGGTGATCGCCTTGCACTGCACTGGATCGCCAACCATCACCGGCACGATGTGGCTCGGATTGGGCATGTGCGGCACGCCGATGGCATCCAGCCGGGCGCGCAGCTTGGCGACGCGGTCGCGCTGGCCCATGCGTTCGACATCGCTCTGCTTCAGATGCCGGATGCTGGCCCGCGCACCCGCCGCCACGGCCGGCGGCAGCGAAGTGGTGAAGATGAAGCCGGAGGCATAAGAGCGGACGAAATCGCATAAGGCTTCGGTCGCCGCGATGTAGCCGCCAACGACGCCGAACGCCTTGCCGAGCGTGCCCTCGATGACGGTCAGGCGATCCATCAAGCCTTCGCGCTCGGCGATACCGCCGCCGCGCGGACCGTACATGCCAACGGCGTGGACCTCATCCAGATAGGTCATGGCGTTGTAGCGCTCGGCGACGTCACAGATCTCGTCGACCGGCGCGACATCACCATCCATCGAGTAGACGCTTTCGAAGGCGACCAGCTTCGGGCGATCCGGGTCGAAGTCGCGCAGCTGGCGCTCGAGATCGACCGGGTCGTTGTGCTTGAACAGGTATTTCTCGCAGCGGCTGTGGCGAATGCCTTCGATCATCGAGGCGTGGTTCAGCGCGTCCGAGAACACCACGCAGCCGGGGATCTTGGACGCCAGCGTGCCGAGCGCTGCCCAGTTCGAGACATAGCCGGAGGTGAACAGCAAAGCGGATTCCTTGCCGTGCAGGTCGGCCAGTTCCTGCTCGAGCAGGACATGATAGTGGTTCGTGCCGGAGATATTGCGCGTGCCACCGGCCCCCGCACCGCACTTGTCGATTGCCTCGTGCATGGCGGCGATCACGTCCGGATGCTGGCCCATGCCGAGATAGTCATTCGAACACCACACCGTCACCGGCCGGCCGTCGGCGCCGTGGTGAGTCGCTCTGGGGAAACTGCCGCGGTGCCGCTCGAGATCGGCAAACACGCGGTACCGGCCTTCTCTACGAAGCTGCGCAAGCTGATCTTGAAAGAAGCTTTCGTAGTTCATGCCTGATCTCCTGAGCGGTCCGCGCTGTCGGTCTCTGTTCTTAAACTGCGCCAACAAACGCCTTGGTGAACTGTGACAAACTGCATGTCTTTAACCCGATCGGATCACGCTGGCTGTGGCCTTGACCACGTTGGATGACACGATCACGCGCTGCGGCGGGCAGTCACTGCTGGCTTCCGCGCGACGTTGCTTGTGCGAGCGCAGCGCCCAGCGCCACAGAGCACTGTCGCGCACCGGCAGGATCAAGAACCAGTGTTCGATCGCCGCCAGCGCCAACAGGGCGGCAATGAGCAGATCGCCGGTCGTGGTGAACGGCGTGGCATGCGGTGCCAGCGCCTCGTAGACCAGCCAGCCGGCAACCGCGCTGGAGATGGTCACCGAAAAGGGAAACAGCAGATTGATCGGCCGGCGGCGGAAATAGCTCTTGAGATAGCGCAGATGCGCCGGCAGCAGCTCTTCGCTCAGGTTCGGCACGCCCAGGAAGATGTTCATCTTGGCACTGAGGCGCATCAGCCAGAGCGCCACGAACGTCCACAAGCCGACCTGGTTGCTGCCGCCACGCAAAAGCACGGCAATCGCGATGACCGTGGCGAGGATGGCCAGCTCGTGGAAGATCAGGGTCTGCGTTGCCAGCCAGAAGCGGCGCAGCCCGCCGACACCTTCCGGCAACGGCGTGCGGCGCGGTCCGGTCAGATAGCCGAGCAGAAAGCTCAGCTCATGCCACGCCCAGATCAAAAGCGCGCAGGAAAACGCACAGAACGCGCCGAGCGCACTGGCGTCGTCATGGGTCGCGCGCAGGCCATAGAGCGCGAGCACGGCGATCGCCGACATGATCGCCATGCTCCAGGGGAAGGTCGCTTTGCGCAGCCCGTCGATATAGAGCAACAGCCCTGTGCTGAACCACCACAGGAACAGCGCGTACAGCACAGGGATGAGGACGACGGACATCGCGTTCGATCCGCCTACCAGCTCGGCGCCAGACGGATGCGCTCGGGCAGCGCGTTTTCCTTGCTCGGCAGGACGTACAGCCGGGCAAAGGCGGTGAACGCCCGGGCGCCATGCCAGACCCGCTTGATCGAACCGACCATACCGCCCTGCTCGGTGGCCGCGGTCATGTCGATATTGATCTTGCGCAGACGCTCGAGGCCCTCGTGGAACGCCGGGTTGTCGATGTCGAGCGTCAGCGGGAAGGTCTGGCGCGAGATTTCCGAGGTGATCGCGAAGACCTTGTAGCCGAACTCGGTCGGATCGATGTCGAGCGCCTCATGGAAGGCCGGCCGGGCATGATCGCGCACATACATGGTGGCGAACACGGCGAGCAGAAAGAACTTCACCCAGTAGCGGTTCATGCCCTGGAGCAGGTCCGGGTTGGCGCGCATCAGCAAGGCGAATGCCTCGCCGTGGCGGAACTCGTCATTGCACCATTGCTCGAACCACTTGAAGATCGGGTGGAAGCGGTTGTCCGGATGCTGCTGCAGGTGACGGTAAATCGTGATGTAGCGTGCATAGCCGATCTTCTCGGACAGGTAGGTCGCGTAGAAGATGAACTTCGGCTTGAAGAAGGTGTATTTCTTGGATTTGGTCAAAAAGCCGAGATCGACACCAATGCCGAAGTCATTCAGCGTGTCGTTGATGAAGCCGGCGTGGCGCGCCTCATCCCGGCTCATGAACTTGAAGAGCTCTTTCAGGTCCTTGTTCTGGATGCGTTTTCTGATCTCGGCATAGAGCACGCAGCCGGAAAACTCAGCCGTCAGCGAGCTGATCAGGAAATCCATGAACTCCTTGCGCAGCGCCGGATCGATCTTGTCGAGCTCCGCGTCCCACTCGTCGGTGCGCACGAAATGGCCCTTGTTGGGATCGCTGCGCATCTCGTCGAGCAGCAGGTCCCAGTCCTTGCGCACCGCACTGACGTCGATCTTGTCCATCGCCTCGAAGTCGGTGGTGTAGAAGCGCGGGGCGAGCAGGGTGTTTTCCTGCGCTTTTAAGGTCGCGGCATTGGGCACGCGGGCGGCCGAAGCGGCCAGGTTGCGGAACTCGCTCATAGCCGTCTCCCCGAGGAAAAACTGAATTCGCACAGCTCCATGAACTCGTAAGAGCCGGTCATTTTCGTCCAGGTGCGCTCGAGCCAGTTGGCGCGCACGACGGTCGCCATACGGTCTTCGATGACGGTCTGGCCGAAGGCGACGTCGATCGGCTCGCCATGGACGATGACCTCGTCGCCCGGCTCGATCGGCGGATCACCCTCGAGGGTGACGTGCGCGTGCAGGCTGTCGAAGGTGTGCGCCACCTCCACCTGGCACGGCACGTCGAAGCGTTCACGTGGCACAAGCCATCCCAAGATCATGTGTTGTCGCCTCCACCGTGGAGTAGCTGTGCAAAGCTCGCCACGTTTGTCTGCCCGAATGCGCCCAGCTCGATCTGACGATCGGTGGACGGATCCAACAGGGTAAGCCGTCCGTCGGTACGCTCAATCAGGCGAAAAGGCGCGTCCGGTCCGATGCCGCGCATGCCGCGATCGCGTGCCAGACCGCGCATGACCCCGCGGATGAAGCCATTGGTGCCGGGCTCGAGAATGGTGATGGTCGCGTGCGTGTCGCCGTCAAGCACGGCAATGCCGCCCTGCTCGCGATCGACAAACACCAGATCGCGACTGATCGCGATCTCGGTGGCCGCGAGCGTGGGCGGCGCCGGCGGCCCACCGCTCAAGGAGGTCACGGCGAAGATCGCGAACGCGATCATGCCAGCAGCGCCGAGCAACGCTGTCCTCGGCAGTCGGTGGCGGTAGCTGTCTGGCACAGTGCGCATTACTCAGATCGCTCCGAACATCTAGTTGGTCACGGCCTAGCCGGCCGCCGGCGCGAGATCGCCCGGCCGGTAGCCGGCCGTCTTCGGCGCGCCAGCACTGTTGCGCTCACCCATCAGGGACTGCCCGCCGGTGGCGTGGGCCAGTGCATCGGCCAGAAGCTGTGCGACCTTGTCCGGCTCAGCGATGCAGCGCAGGGTCGGTTGCGGCCGGGCGATGTGCCAGCGGCGCGCGTGCGGCCAGATATGCGGGTAGGCAACGCCTTCGCCCGCGGTCAGGCGCAGGGCAATGTCGCCGGTGCCATCGCCATGGGCTTTGAGCGAGGCTTCGGCGATGCGCGCAAACGGCAGGTTGATCGAGACCGGCAGGGCGACGCCGATGCGAAACACCAGACGCTTGTCGGTCAAGGTGTACACGGTCGTGCGCGCACTGAAGAACGCGAATCCGCCGAGCAGAACGATCGCCGTCAGCGCCAGCGGTGTCAGCCAGAGCACGCCGATCAGGGCATCTAGGGCGGTGCCACCGGTACTGATGACGTCGACCGCGCGCCAGAGCATGATCAGAGCGAAATAGATCGCCACCTTGCGCGTGTGCAGCGCGCGCCGGCTGAGGACGCGCCAGTCCGGCGCGCCTTGCCACAAGATCCGCTCGTCGTCCGGCAATTGCTCCGGCAGGCCGCGGATCGGTTCGGGTCCGTGCTCTCTCACAGCAGGGGCTCCGTGCCGCTGGGATCACTGTAGAAATAGCCGCCGCCGTAATAGGCGCAGATCATGTCTTCCTCGAGCATGGTGATCTGATCCGGCGCTTTCAGGGCCGGGACGGCAGCGAACTGCGCCGCCTTGATCGAGTCGACCGTGACCTCTTTGCGGCTGGGCGAAATGAAGGCGAAGTTCGCCGGCAGCATGACATGCTGGCCGCCGTCGAGCTCGACCTCGTAGTAGCGGATCAGGCTTTCGGCGCGATCGACCCAGGCCTCGACCAGGGTGCCCGCGACGCGGCCGTCCTTGCCGATGACCTTGTAGCCGCGCGGATCATCGTCCTCGTCGGCGATGGTGTACATGTTGGCGATGCGCAGCGGCACGATCTTCACCGCACCCTCATAGGTCAGGTCCGGCTTGTCCTGGCGTTCGGCGTAGGAGGCCGGGCCGATGCAATCGAGCATCGGGTTGTCACCGGTCGGGCTGAGTGGCGAGCCGATGAACGGCTCAGGCGCGGCACCCTTGATCGGCCGCGTGTCGCCGCCGCTACGGCTCGGTGCCTGAACCTCGCCGCCATGCATCAGTTTGAAGGTCTTGGGCGTTGGCGTCGGCGGCACGAATATGCCGAGGAAATCGCCCTTCTGGCCCTCGGGCTCGAAATCATAGCCCTCGCGCTGGTCTTCGCGGCGCAAGTAATAGATCAGGCCAGCGAAGAACGCCCAAAACAGGTACAAACAAACCAGTGCGACGTCGATATGACCCGTAAGTGCGCCTGTCGGCATGGGTACTCTCCCGCGGTCTAGGGCTCAGGCCGGAAACTCAGCCAGGCCAAATCGGTGGTGTTCAGGTTCAGGCGGTTTGCTGCCGATGGGTCTGACCAGCGGGCCGATCGCCACCAGCGTCAAGAACAGGAGCAGGAGCTCCAGGTGATAGACGAAGCCGTAGCCGGTCGAGGGATGCTGCAAGGCGACGCCCAGATGCCCGGCCATGGCCAGATCGCCGACGATGTCGCGCAAGGCCCCGCCCAGCGCGATGGCGACACCGGCCGCGGTGGCTTGCACCGCGCCCCAGGCGCCGAGCGCCAGGCCGCTGCCGCTGTCTTTCGCCAAGGCCATGGCGGCAACCATCGAGCCGACGCCGAACAGGCCGGCACCGAAGCCGATGAACATGATGCCGATGCGAAACAGCATGGCCGATTGCAAGGGATCGGCGAAGATCACCGCGGAAAAGCCCGGCAAGCCGGCCATCGCGCCGAGCGCGGCCAAGCGATAGGGATCCATGCCGCGTGCCAGCGAGCGGGCGGCGAGCGCGAAGCCTGCCAGCGTGCCGCCGGCGAACAGCGCCGTCAGGGTCGTGGTCGCCTGCACGTCCAGATTGAGGATCTGGCCGCCATAGGGCTCGAGCAGGATGTCCTGCATGGCAAAGCCGGCAGTGCCCAGCGCCACGGCGACCAGCAGACGGCTGCCGCGGCCGCCGGCTTTGAACTTGGCCCATTGCTCGGCGAAGCGCGGCCGTGGTCCCTTGATGTTGGTCAGTGCCGGATTGCGCGGCTCCTGCTTCCACAAGGCGATGAAGTTGAGCACCATGGTGACCACGGCGGCGCCCTGGATCACCTGGATCAGGCGGATCTGGCTGAAGGTGGCCAAGAGCGCACCGAAGATCACCGCGCTGAAGACCATGCCGACCAGCAGCATGACATAGAGCAGGGCGACGACGCGCGGGCGGGACTCTTCGGGTGCGAGATCGTTGGCCAGCGCCAGGCCGGCGGTCTGTGTCGTGTGCAGGCCGGCACCGACCAGCAGAAACGCCAGCGCGGCGCTGATATGGCCGACCCAGAGCGGCCCGTGGGTATCGCCGGACAGGATGATCAGCGCGAACGGCATGATCGCCAGGCCGCCGAACTGCATCAGTGAGCCGAACCACAAATACGGCACGCGCCGCCAACCCAGCACCGAGCGATGGGTGTCCGAGCGAAAGCCGATCAGGGCGCGCAGCGGCGCAAACACCAGCGGCAGCGAGACCATGAGCGCCACCAACCAGGTCGGCACACCCATCTCGACGATCATGACCCGGTTGAGCGTGCCGTTCAGCAGCACGAGCGCCATGCCGATCGACACCTGGAACAGCGACAGGCGCAATAGCCGCGCCAGCGGTAGTTCTTTGCTCGCGGCATCGGCAAAGGGCAGACAATGGACGCCGACCTGGGTCCAGAGCATGGCTGCCTTTTGATTGATGCCGCGTGCGCTGATCATGATCGGCTCAGCTCCTGCGCCTGCGAGGTGTAAAAACCGCGCTGGACCCGCTCGCTGCGGCCGACCTGCCAGCCGCCCAGGGCCTCGGCGTCGCGCAACATGGTCTGCAGCTTGGCCGGGGCCACCGGTTCGATGGCCGGCGCCCGGTCGCTGCGCGGGAACAGCGTGCCGACGGCATGCATCAGCGCCAGCGCCGGCGTGCGGGGTGCGAAAGTGAACACGATCCTGTCGCCCGTGCGCTCGGCCAGCGCGCTGATAACACGCACGGCATCGGCAGCGCGGTAGTGGATCAGGCTGTCCATGGCGATGACGACATCGAAGCGGCCCAGCGCCGGGTCGTTCATGTCGCCGACGCGCCAGTCGATCTTGCCGCTGCCGGGCTGGCTGATGGTGCGCTCGCGGCCGAGTGCGATCAGCTTGGGCGAAATGTCGATGGCGGTGACATCGGCACCGCGCCGGGCCGCTTCGATCGCCAGCATGCCGGGGCCACAGCCGGCATCGAGCAGACGCAGGCCATGCAGGTCACCTGGCAGATAAGACAGCAGCAGATCGCGCATTTGCTCGCGGCCGGCGCGCACGGTCTCGCGAATGCGGCTGACCTTGACGTCCGAGGTCAGCTTGGCCCAGGCCTCGTGGGCTGTGCGATCGAAATAGCTTTCCAGCTGGCCGCGCCGGCTATGATAAGTCAGCGTCGGCATCAATCGAAGCCCAGCAGTTCGAAAATATCGCGATCTTTCATCGGCTTGGCGATGAGGTCTTCCGTACCAGCCCAGAGCGAGGCGGCCAGGCGGAGATACTCCTTTTGCACCGCCTCGACCTCGGGTTCCGGCTCCATCTCGAAGAGCGTCGCCTTCTTCAGGCGCGAGCGCCGGATGACATCGAGATCGGGCAGATGCGCCAGCGTGTGCAGCCCCACCTGCGCGTTGTATTTGTCGACCTGGTCGGTCTGGCGCGAGCGATTGGCGACCACGCCGCCGATGCGCACGTCGTAGTTCTTCGATTTCGCCAGGATCGCCGCGACGATACGGTTCATGGCGTAGATCGAATCGAAGTCATTGGCGGTGACGATCAAGGCGCGATCGGCATGCTGCAGCGGTGCCGCGAAGCCGCCGCAAACCACATCGCCGAGCACATCGAAGATGACCACATCGGTGTCTTCGAGCAGGTGATGCTCTTTCAAGAGCTTGACGGTTTGGCCAACGACATAGCCACCACAGCCGGTACCGGCCGGGGGGCCGCCGGCCTCGACGCACATGACGCCATTGAAGCCCTCGAAGACGAAGTCCTCGACGCGCAGCTCCTCCGTGTGGAAATCGACGGATTCGAGCACATCAATGACCGTCGGCATCAGGCATTTGGTCAGGGTGAACGTGCTGTCATGCTTGGGATCGCAGCCGATCTGCAGCACGCGCTTGCCGAGCTTGGAAAAGGCGACCGACAGGTTCGAGCTGGTCGTGCTCTTACCGATACCGCCCTTGCCATAGACGGCAAATACCTTGGCGCCCTCGATCTGCACATTCGGATCGAGCTTGACCTGGACGCTGCCTTCGCCGTCCTCGCGTTTGGCGACGCGGGCGTGGGTCATCACGGTGGCCATCAAGCTCTCCCTGTCGTCATGCGGCGACACCTTCGGTTATGCCTTCGAGACGGTCCTCGAGATCCTCGCCAGCACGGCGCAGAGCATCGAGCACGCTGTCATCGGGTTGCCAGTAATTGCGCTCATGCGCTTCGAGCAGGCGGTTGGCGACGCGCGCCGAGGCCTTTGGATTGAGGGCGGCGAGGCGCTCGCGCATGGTTTCGTCGAGCACGAAAGTCTGGGTCAGTTGCTGATAGACCCAGGGCGCCACCTGGCCGGTGGTGGCCGACCAGCCCATGGTATTGGTGACATGCGCCTCGATCTGGCGGACGCCTTCATAGCCATGCTTGAGCATGCCCTCATACCACTTTGGGTTGAGGGCACGCGTGCGTGTCTCCAGCGCCACCTGCTCGGCCAGCGTGCGCACCACGCCGTCGGATCGGGTCTGATCGCCAATATAGACCGGTACGGCCTCATCGCGGGCGCGTTGCACCGCCCGGCCGATGCCGCCCAGCGTATCAACATAGTGATCGATCGTGGTGACGCCGAGTTCGACGGATTCCAGGTTCTGATAGGTCAGCTCGACCTGGCTGAGCACGCTTTGCAAGAGCGCCGGCTGGCGCACCGGCTTGCCATCGACACCATAGGCAAAGCACTTGCGCCGCGTGTAGGTCTCGGCAAGCTCGTCCTCGTCCTGCCAGCAGCCGCTGTCGATCAGGTGGTTGACGTTCGAGCCATAGGCGCCGTCGTCATTGGAGAACACGCGCAGCGCCGCTTCGCCGATCGTGCAGCCATTGATCTCGGCATAGTGGCGGGCATGCTTGGCGATGTAGTTCTGACTGTAGGGTTCCTTGGCCTCAGCCGCGCGCAGGCAAGCTTCGGCCAGAAGCCTAGTCTGCAAGGGCAGCAGATCGCGAAAGATGCCGGAAACGGTGATGACGACATCGATGCGCGGCCGGCCGAGGTCTTCCAGCGGGATCAGGTCGGCACCGGACAGACGGCCATAGCTGTCGAAGCGCGGTTTTGCACCGATCAGCGCCAAAGCCTGGCCGATCGGACCGCCTTCGGTCTTGAGATTGTCGGTACCCCACAAGACGAGCGCGATGGTCTCCGGCAGGCGGTGGCCATCGGCGATGTGGCGCTCGATCAAGCGTTCGGCCTGGGCGGCGCCGTCCTTGACCGCATAAGCGCTCGGGATGCGGAAGGGATCGAAGCCGTGCGAATTGCGTCCGGTCGGCAGGACGTCCGGCGTGCGCAGTAGATCACCGCCCGGCGCCGGCCGGATGAAGCCGCCGTCGAGTGCATG
Source organism: Geminicoccaceae bacterium (assembly GCA_050331015.1). Taxonomy (GTDB): domain Bacteria; phylum Pseudomonadota; class Alphaproteobacteria; order Geminicoccales; family Geminicoccaceae; genus JBHJHH01. Next base: position 1,467 of record JBHJHH010000022.1, on the reverse strand, counting down.
GATCAGGCCGTCGCGCTCATGATCGGCGCACAACAACCGGTCGAAATGGGCGAGCTTTTCCAGGCGTTCCTTGCGCGCGGCATCCAGCTTGCGGCCTTGGCCGAGGATTTCGTTGACCGGCGCGCCGGCGATCAGTGCCTGCAAGACCGTGTCGTCTTCATCGCCGGCGCCGAGCGGTTCGGCCATGACCTTCATGTGATCCAGGCGCTGGGCATCGCTCAGCGCTTCGCCGATGACATGCAGGCCGTCGGGGATCAGGGCGTATTCCAGCTCGAGCACGGCGTCATTGAGCTGGGCGATTTCGCCAGGGCCCGTGTCCGCCCAGGCCGGTTCGGCCGGGCACAGATCGAGGCTGGCCGCTTGCGCCTGGATCAGCTCGACCAGCGCTGCGCGCTCGTTGTCGGCGTGCGGCTCGAGCGCGCGGTAGCGATCGAGTGAGCCCTTCAGATCAAGCAGGCCGCGATACAGCCCGGCCTGGGACAAGGGCGGCGTTAGGTAGCTGACCAGCGTTGCCGCGGCGCGGCGCTTAGCGATGGTCCCCTCGGACGGGTTGTTGGCGGCATAGAGATAGACGTTGGGCAGATCGCCGATCAGCCGGTCCGGCCAGCATGCGCCGCTCAAGCCGACCTGTTTGCCGGGCATGAATTCGAGTGCGCCGTGGGTGCCGAAATGCACGACTGCGTCAGCGGCGTAGTCCTCGCGCAGCCAGCGGTAGAAGGCGGAAAACGCATGGGTCGGCGCGAAGCCCTGCTCGAACAGCAAGCGCATCGGATCGCCCTCGTAACCAAAGCCCGGCTGGATGCCGACGAACACCTTGCCGAAGCGCGCGCCCAGGACCTGGATGGCGCTGCCGTCGGTCAGCACGCGGCCCGGCGCCGGGCCCCATTGCGCCTCGATTTCGGCCAGATGGCGCTCGCGCCGGACATGATCGTCGACCGGGATGCGCGCATGGACATTGGCATCGGTGCCAAAACGCTCGGCATTGCCGCTCAGAACCTTGGTGCGCAAAGCATCAACGCTGGCCGGCACCTCGACGTCGTAGCCCTCGCGATCCAGGTGCTTGAGGACGTTGAACAGGCTTTCGAACACCGAGAGGAACGCGGCCGTGCCCGTGCCGCCGGCGTTCGGCGGGAAATTGAACAGCACGATCGCCAGATTCCGCTCGGCCCGTGCCTTGGCGCGCAACGACACCAGCTTGTCGATGCGCGATGCCAGCATGTCGACCCGATCAGTCGCCGGGCGCATGTGGCGCACGCCGTCGCCCCTGGCTTCGGCCTCGCGGCCGCCATAGACCATCGGGCCGGTGGCACCGTCGAGCTCGGGGATGGCGATCATCATGGTCGCTTCGACCGGCATCAGCCCGCGCGACGAGCTTTGCCACTGCTCGATGTTCTGAAACTCAACCGCTTGGGCGGCCAGATAGGGGACGTCCAACTCCGCCAGCATGGTCTCGGCAGCCTTGGCATC
>JBHJHH010000021.1:0-3382 GCA_050331015.1 Geminicoccaceae bacterium | reverse complement strand
TGGAAGACCGTAAATCGCTGACACAGACGTGAAGACTCGCCGCGAAGTGGGGTGCCTGTTGGACGCCGAAAGGGGGTCATTCTTCCGTGCCGATCCACAAGCATTGTTTTCGACCGGGATGGGCCGTGCCATCGGTGCCATGAGGTGACACGCCTGTGGTCCCTGCCAAGGGGCGCTTGTTGAGCTATCCCGGCGCGCAGTTCAAGTGACATGGCGGCCGGTTGGTCCTGCATGCGAGCGCACCTGTGCTGGGACCGCCCGACGTGGATCGGCCGACGCCGCGGCCGCCTTCGCCATCGACGCGTCGCGATCGCCCTTACCCGCCAAGGCTTGTGTTATGTTATAACATAACATAGAGAAGCTGGGTTCGGTGAGCGAAGGCATCCTGTGAGCAAGCGTGGCGAGACGGTTCAACGTGCGGTGCTGGCGGTCCTGCGTCCGTGCCACACGGCCGCTGTCCGGCGACGCGGTTCTGGGCGCTTACGCAAAGCCACCCCCAACATCGCGTCGCCGAGGATCTGTCGGGCGCTGGCCGGCTTGGACGGTCCGGCACCGACCTATCTCGGCACGAGGCGCCACAACGCAACGACGCTCGCGCAGGCTTTGGGTTCGTGAGTGAGGAAGGTTAGGTCATGACTGTTGCTGAAGAGGCCCGCCTGCCGGTCACGGTGCTGTCCGGCTTTCTCGGGGCTGGCAAGACGACGCTCTTGAACCGTGTCTTGAACAACCGGGAAGGGCGCCGGGTTGCCGTCATCGTCAACGACATGTCGGAAGTGAACATCGACGCCGATCTGGTGCGCGCCGACACCGAGCTCAGCCGCACGGATGAGACCCTGGTCGAGATGTCGAATGGCTGCATCTGCTGCACGCTGCGCGACGACCTGCTCGCCGAAGTGCGCCGCTTGGCCGGCGAAGGCCGGTTCGACTATCTGTTGATCGAATCGACCGGCATTTCCGAGCCCTTGCCGGTCGCCGCCACCTTCGCATTTCGCGATGCCGAGGGCGAGAGCCTGGCCGATGTCGCCAGGCTGGATACCATGGTCACGGTCGTCGATGCGGTGAACCTGCTCAAGGATTTCTCCAGCCACGACTTTCTGCGCGATCGCGGCGAGACCATGGGCGAGGAGGACGAGCGCACGCTGGTGCACCTGCTGACCGACCAGATCGAATTTGCCGATGTGGTCATCCTCAACAAGGTCGCCGATGCCACGGCCAGTCAGGTCGATGCTGCGCGCAAGATCATCCGCAGCCTGAATGCCGATGCCCGCATCATCGAAACCAATTATGCCGATGCGCCGGCAGACGCCATCCTCGACACCGGGCTGTTCGATTTCCAGAAAGCCCACGAGCACCCGATGTGGGCCAAGGAGCTTTACGGCTTCGCCGATCACGTGCCCGAGACCGAGGAATACGGCATCGCGAGCTATGTCTACCGCGCGCGTCGTCCTTTCGAGCCTGCGAAGATCAAGACCCTGCTGCACGCCGCCATGCCCGGCGTCATTCGCGCCAAAGGCCATTTCTGGATCGCGACGCAACCCGAATGGGTCGTCGAGTTCTCGCTGGCCGGTGCTTTGTCGAGCATCAAGCCGCTCGGCACCTGGTGGGCCGCGGTGCCCAAGGCGCGCTGGCCGGAACACGACAGCGCGCGTGCCTACATCGCCGACAACTGGCAAGACCCCTGGGGCGATCGGCGCCAGGAGATCGTCTTCATCGGCAGCGACATCGATTGGCCACGCCTCAAGGCACGGCTCGATGCCTGCCTCTTGCCCGAGCATCTGGCGCACGATGTTGACGCGCTGCCCGACCTGCCGGACCCGTTCCCGACCTGGCAGCGCGCCGAGGCGGCGGCATGAGCGCGATCTGTGAGCTCGTTCGCGAAACGGCCAAGGGCGTGCGCGTGGTCGATGCGCCCGGGGGGCTGTCGGCGATCCATCGCACGGACTGCGCCGCCGCGCTCTGGCAGCGCGCGATGGTGCCCGGCGTCCAGGCCTGGCTCGATGCTTTGGAGCCCGATCAACTGCCCAAGGCGCGCGTCATCCTGCGCCCGGGCGATGTGCGCGATGGGCTCGAGCTGATCTGTGCCACATCCGGCACGCCGGACGGGCCGCAGCGGGCCAGGCTGGTCGATGACGTCGCGGCCCTGGCTGTGCTGTTCACCGATCAGCTGCGCACGCCTTACCTCCGCTTGCGCTTCGATGTGGTCACGACCAACGCCTGCCGACGGTTTCACGTCGACGCGGTCACGGCGCGTCTGGTTTGCACCTATCGCGGGCCCGGCACGCAGAATGGCAACGGGATCGATGCTGCCGAGCCCGAACAGGTCTTCACCGTGCCCACGGGCGCGCCCATCCTAATGCGCGGCAAGCTGTGGCCGGAGCGCCCGACATCCGGCCTGCTGCACCGCTCACCACCGATCGAGGGCAGCGGGGAGACACGGCTTGTGCTCGTCCTCGACCCGATCGAGGCGCCTGGCGAGGAAATCTGAGCGCGGCGCCCGGCAGCACCGGCGCCAGCTTCAGCCGGCCCGACAACGGGCAAGCCGAAGGGCCGAGCGCGGCTGCGCCCGGCCCGAGACCGGTGTTGAAGCGGTGACGCTCCGCTTCAGGCGCGCTCGGCGAACCGCAAGGTTGCGACCAGGACGATGCCGTAGAGGACATGGCCGACCAGGGCGACCCAGGTGATGCCGGTGAAGTTCAAGAAGAACGGCAGACCGGCAAGCGAGGTGATGCCGCCGATGGCGAACACCCACAGGCCGAAGCCGTAGATCGCTGCCGGTAGCAGCCAGGGGCTCTGGCCGATGACGCGTCGCCAGAGCGGCGCGAAAATGAACAGCCAGCCGACCGGGTAGGCGATCAGGCCGACCAGGTAGAAATGCACGAAATAGCCGAGGAAGTTGCTGTTGGGCAGGCCGAGATTGCCGAGCAGACTGCGGGCCAGCCCGTGCGGTGACAGGGCGGCAAAGCCGAGGCCCGGGCTGATGACCTGGCCCCACAAATCGAAGGCGCAGGTGGCGATGAAGCCGGCGATGAACATCAGGCCCAATGTGTTGACACTGAACGCCGGGATCACGCCAAGGTGATCGTCTTGGTAGACATGATCTGACACGGTGAGCACTCCTTTTAGCCGTGGCGCCGGTTTACTTGCTCGAAGTATTCGGCCCGGTGGTTGCCAATCGACCTGCAGACAAAGGCGCCAGCGCGGCGCCGGCCGACCGTGTCGCGATTGACATCGGATACGGCAGGATCACGCCTGGGGCACCGTCATCTCGACGGCTTTTCCGGCCAACCACACGCGCCGGCCACCGTCGATGAGGTCCATGCTTGATCGGATGGAGGCGTGCCGCGGAAGGTTACAGGTGCGCCGACGCATCGGGCCCGCCGGG
>JBHJHH010000020.1:0-31182 GCA_050331015.1 Geminicoccaceae bacterium | reverse complement strand
GGCCAGCCCGCCACCGGCCAGCCCGCCGGTGACACCGCTGTCACCGCCGCCGGTGAGCCCGCCGCCGGCGCCGGAAGACCTGTCGCTGGCGACCACGGCCATGCCGACCGGTACCTCGCTGGATTCTGCCATGGTGTCCCTTGCTGACAGTCGCCTGCGCCTGGGTGGTCCCTTCGGTGACGCCCTGCGCCGCACCGAGGCCCGCACCATGGTGGTCGATGCCGAGGGCAATGAGTGGATGTTGCCGGTCGATCGCATGGTTGATACCGGTGACTACGCCCTCGATCTCGAGGATGCCGTCGGCGCGTTCGCCGCGCCCGTGCGCGAGCATCGCTTCGATGTCGGCACCGGCATGCAGCTCGCCTTCACCCTGGATGGCGGTGTCAACGACACCGTGGTCGAGGGCATGCGTCTGCAGCAGAGGCTTGGTCGCCATGAGCTGGAGTTCGGCTACCAGGCCGATCCGCGCGCCAGCCTCGGCCTGATCGGCGAACGCGGCCTCGAGCTCGGCGATCTGCCCATGCTCGATGCCGTCGCGTCGCCCTTTGTCGGCATGGCCGATGAAGAGGCCATGTCGCTCGGCTATGGCCTGCGGGTGTCCGAAAGCGTGACCACGCGCATCGCCTCCTTCTATGGGCGCGATCACGAGGACAGCGAAACGGATGCCTTCGGCACCATCGGCGAGCTCGGCTATGCCTTGCGGCCAGGCACGCGTCTTTCGGTGCAACTGGGCATGCTGCTCGAACGCGACACCTTCCTCGGCAGCGAGGTATCCGGTGCCTTCGGCAGCAATGAGGCGACGCCGACCTATTTCGGCGGTCTGCACATCGCCCAGGATCTCGGCGACCGGCTGACCATGGTTGGCGCGCTGCACCAGGGCCTGTCGACGCCCACGGCCGATGACGGCGCGTTGTTGTCCGACTTCGACACCATCCGCACCGAGGCCTACAGCGTCGGCCTGCTCGGACGCGACATCCTCGATCTCAGCGATCGGGTCGGCTTTTTCATCAGCCAGCCGATCCGCGTGTCGGACGGCTCAGCCGGGCTCGACGTCGCCACGGCGCGTACGGTCGATGGCGTCGTCCGCCGGGCGACCGTGCGCGAGGGTCTCAGCCCGAGCGGACGTGAGATCGCCTTCCAGGCGTTCTACAGCAAGCCGCTGTCCGAGCGCACGGATATGGGCTTCGCGTTCGCCTGGCGTGACGATCCCGGCCATGTCGATGATGCCGATGACGAACTCGTGCTCATGCTGCGCGGCCGCACGAGCTGGTAAGGGGTAAGGGGCAGGGGCGATGCCAGCGCGGCGTCGCCCCGTTCTTTGCAGTTCCCGGCTCGTTGCCGTTCGTCGCCGGGAGGGGGTGTTACGGCGCCAGGCGCTCGATCTTCCAGCCGCCGGTGACGATGCGATAGCGCAGCCGGTCGTGCAGGCGCGACGGCCGGCCCTGCCAGAATTCGAAGCTGCTCGGGATCAGGCCGTAGCCACCCCAGTAAGGCGGCCGCGGCACGTCACGGTTCTCGCTGGCATAGGTCTGTTCGAGCTCGCGCATTTTCGCTTCCAGATCGGTGCGCGCCGGGATCACTTTGCTTTGCGGCGATGCCCACGCACCGAGCTGGCTGTCGCGCGGCCGCTGGGCGAAATAGGCATCGGACTCCTTTTCCGGAATGCGCTCGACCTTGCCGCGCACGCGCACCTGACGCTCGAGCCGCTCCCAGAAAAACAGCAGGCAGGCTTGGGGATTGGCCTCGAGCTGCACGGCCTTGCTGCTCGCATAGTTGGAGAAGAACACCATGCGGCCGTTCTCCAGCCCCTTGAGCAGGACGATGCGCGCATCGGGCACGCCATCGGCATCGACCGTGGCCAGGGTCATGGCGTTCGGCTCGTAGACATCGCTGTCCGTGGCCTGGGCGAACCACGTCTGGAACTGGCGGAACGGGTCCGCATCCATATGCGCTTCGTCGAGCGCGTCCAGACGGTAGTCTCGGCGCATTTGCGCCATATCGTTGCTCATGCGAGATCGTCCTGTGGTCGTCGCCTGTGCGACATCATCCATGCCGTAAGCGGAGCACTTGCCCATGCAGCAGACCCTGACCGCGCTGTGGCGCGGCGAACGCCCTTTGCCGGTGACCTTCTGGCTCTATGCCCTGCCGGCCGTGGTCGTCATTGATCTGCTCAGGGTTTCTTATGCCGAACAGATCGGCTTGCCGCGGCAGTCGCTGGCTGAGCCGATGCTGCTCGTGCTGCACCTCATCGGCGGCGTCGTGCGCGCTTTTCTGATGGTTGCCATATGGCGCAGCGCCAGTCGGTTCAAGGGCTCTTTGTTCTGGCCAACGGCGGCCAGGCTGATCTGGATGCTGGTTCTGGCCGAATGGGCACTGCGCCTGTCCAATCTCCCGGGCTGAGCGTCCTTTTCTTGCGCATTTGCCGCGCCACATTGTGACGCGTGTTTGCCATCATGAATGATGAAGGAAAGCCCATGCATCTGATGCCTGTTGCGCGCCTGGCCGCTTTTGGCCTGGCTGTCCTGCCTGTCGCTGCCCATGCCGAGCCGGCCCGCTACGACGTTGACCCGGAGCATGCCAGCGTGGCTTTCGAGGTGACCCACCTGGACTATTACACCCAGGTCGGCATGTTCACCGATGTCGCCGGCGGCTTCACCTTCGATCCGGAAACGCAGAGCCTGAGCGATCTCGAGGTGGTCATTCAGACCGAGAGCGTGTTCACCGGTCTGGAAAAGCGCGATGAACATCTGCGCAGCGCCGATTTTCTCAATATCGGCGAGTTCCCGGAGATGACCTTCACCATGACCGATGCGCAGGCGGTCAGCGAGACCGAAGGGACCGTGACCGGTGATCTCACCCTGCTCGGGGTCACCAAGCCGGTCACCTTGAACGTCACCTTGAACAAGGTCGCCGTGTATCCCTTCGGCCACGGCAAAGAGACCGTCGGCATTGATGCGACCACGACGATCACGCGCAGCGAGTTCGGCATGAGCTACTTTGCCCAGCCGGGCGGCGTCGGCGACCAAATTCCGATCCAGATCGGTCTGGAAGCGATCATCGCCGAGTAATCGCCGGCTTTTGCCAGGCATCCTAGGTGCGCCGACGGGAGAGGCGGTTCCATGAGCCTGACACGCACCAAGATCTGTTGCATTCACAGCCCCGAGGAAGTCGCGCTTGCAGCCGCCAGCGGCGCCGACATGCTGGGCTTTGTCTCCGATATGCCGAGCGGGCCCGGCGTTATCGATGACGTGCGCGCGCGCGATCTGATCCGCCTGGTGCCGCCCGGCGTGACCCCGGTGCTGCTCACGCGCAAGCAGCGGGCGGAAGACCTGGTCGCGCAGGCGCGCTATTGCGGCGCCACGACCTTGCAGCTCGTGCTCATGCCGGAGATTGAGGCCTATGCCGCCCTGCGCGAAGCCTTGCCCGGTGCCCGGCTTATCCAAGTGGTCCACGTCACCGGAGCGGAAGCGCTGGATCAGGCGCAGGCCGCCGCCGTGCACGCCGATGCGCTCTTGCTGGACAGCGGCACGCTGGTCGGCGATCTGGTCGAGCTCGGCGGCACCGGTCGCACGCATGACTGGGCGATCTCGGCGCAGATCGTGCGAGCGAGCCCGGTACCGGTCATCCTCGCCGGCGGCCTCAATGCCGGCAATGTCGCTGCCGCCATTCATGAGGTTGGGCCCTATGCCGTCGATCTGTGCACCGGCGTGCGTTCCGACGGTGTGCTGGATGCCGCCAAGCTCGCGCCGTTCATGGCAGCCGTGCGCGCGGCGTGAGCGCCAGCGACGGGTTGCGCCTTGGCAAGGGTGCCGTTGTGGTCCACCTTACGCTTAAGAAAGCATGGACCGGGCGAAGCATGGCCCGGGGTTAGGTGAGGCGGTTGCCTGGTATGATGATCGATCCGTTCGGCCGTGATGTCCACTATGTGCGCATTTCGGTGACCGACCGATGCGATTTCCGCTGTGTCTATTGCATGGCGGAAAACATGACCTTCCTGCCGAAGAAAGACCTGCTCAGCCTGGAAGAGCTTGAGCGGCTGTGCGCCGTGCTCATCGAGATGGGCGTGAAGAAGATCCGCTTTACCGGCGGCGAGCCGCTGGTCCGGCGCAATGTCATGCAGCTTTTCCGTCAGGTCGGTCAGCATCTGGGCCAGGGCCTGGACGAGCTGACCGTGACCACCAACGGCTCGCAGCTCGCCCGCTATGCCGACGAGTTGCTCGATGCCGGGGTGCGCCGGGTCAATGTTTCGCTCGATACGCTGGACGCGCAGCGCTTCAAGGCGATCACCCGCTGGGGTGCTTTTGACAAGGTCATGCACGGCATCGATGTCGCCGATCGCGCCGGCCTGCGCATCAAGCTCAATGCGGTCGCGCTCAAGGGCGTCAACGAGGACGAATTCGATGCCATGTTGCGCTGGTGCGGCGAACGCGGCTTCGATCTGACGCTGATCGAGACCATGCCGCTGGGTGACATCGATGGTGATCGCACCGACCAGTACCTGCCGCTGTCACGCGTGCGCGCCGATCTCGAGCAGCGCTGGACGCTGAGCGACATCGCACACAAAACTGGCGGCCCGGCCCGTTATGTCCAGGTCGAGGAGACCGGCGGCCTGCTCGGCTTTATCACGCCGCTCACGCACAATTTCTGCGAGAGCTGCAATCGCGTGCGCGTTACTTGCACGGGTACGATGTACATGTGTCTCGGCCAGGACGACAAAGCCGACCTGCGCGCGCCTTTACGCGCGTCCGAGAGCAATGAGCCGCTGAAAGCCGCCATCGCCGAGGCCATCGGCCGCAAGCCCAAGGGCCACGATTTCGTCATCGAGCGCCCGGGTGCGGCCCCGGCGGTGCGTCGGCATATGAGCGTCACCGGCGGCTAGCTGGCTTCGGCCTCGAGCGTGAACATCGGTGCCAGCGCTCGGCGTAGGGCGGGAACCGGGTCGTAGATCTCCCGCCGCGGGCCGCTGATGCGCGCCAGATCCCAGCCGACCAGCTCCATGTGATCGGCGTTGACGTAAGCGACCTCGTGACCGAACGCCGACGAGACCGGTGTGACAAAGCCGTCATTGGAGCCGTCGAGGTCTTCGAGCAGCTGACCGAAGGGCTGGATCGGCATCGCCTGTTCCGCCACGGGCCGCGATGCGGCGATGGCACGAAAGCGCACATCGTTGCGCAGCGGCGTCGACGCATTGAAGATGCGCATGGCTTCGAGCGACAGCTCGCTCAAGGCACCGTGGTCGATGTAGCGCGCGAAGCCGGCGAGCATGCCGTCGTTGTCCAGATAGTAATCCGCCAGCGCCGAGCCGTGATGCGGTGTTCCGAGCGTGACGATCATGCGGATGCGTCGGTCCGGATCGAGCGCATGGGCCAGATAGCGTGCATCCAGCCCGCCCATGCTGTGTCCGACGACGACGCAACGCTCGAAGCGGGCGCGGACCAGGCAGGTGGCCAACACCTCGGCGCGTTCGGCGATGCGCGCCGTCGGCGGCGTGCGCGGCGTGTGCACATCATAGCCAAACGCGCGCAGGCCATTGATGAATGGCAAAAGCTGGCGCCAGTAAAGCGCCTGAACGAATCCCCCGAGATAGCCTTCGGCAAAGATCACCGTGCACGGCATGGCCGCCAAAGGTCTCCTTTACGCCTGGGCGTTGGCGATAAGAAAAATGGCGCCGCGGTCTCCCGCGACGCCATCGTGCATCTAGCTTGGGGGAACGTCTATTCCAGGGTGATCTCGACCCGGCGATTTTGTGCCTCGGGCACACCATCCGGCGTCTGCACCAGCGGCTGGGTCTCACCGAACCAATCCAGCGCGATGGTCTCCTCATCGACACCGTTGGCGGTCAGGTAACCGGCCACCGACCGGGCACGACGCTCGGACAGGCCGAGATTGTAGCTCTCCGGACCGGCGCGATCGGCATGGCCGACGATGAAGACGCGGGCCTCTTCGCCGGCGGTCGCGTTGGCCACCACGGTATCGAGCGTCTCGACCGCGATCGGACTCAGATCCGAGCGATCGAAGGCGAAGAACACGATGTACTCACGAATGCCCGGGCCCTCGATGGCGAGCATGGCCTCGTTGAAGCGGTTCTTGCACTCGTCGATGAATTCCTGCTTGGCGCGGTCCTCGGTGCGCTCGAGCCAGCAATCGAAGGCGACCTGGGCAATCGCGGCCTGCATCGGCTGGTTCTTGCGGGCATTGCCGTCGAGCGCGGCCATCAGGCGGGCGCGCGCGGCCTCGAGTTCGCCCTGGGCATCGCCCGGGATGCGGCGCGAGCCGACGGTGTCCGGCAGGACCATCTCGCCCTTGGCCGAATTCACCGCCTTGCGGATGAAGTGATCGAAGTCGGCGTACTGATAGCCGTCATACTGGCCGTCGGCGTAGTCGAGATACTCGACGCGCAGCGCCTGGTTGAATTCCGGGCCGTGCGGCTCCATCGCGCGCACGGCATCGATCTCATATTGATAGAGATTGAGGTCATCGAGCGCCTGAGGATTGATGTATGGCTCGGGGCTGACGGACTGGAAAGACGAGCAGGCCGACACGGCAGCAATCAACGCGCCAGCCACACTCATTTGCGCGATCTTCAGCATTTCCTACCCTCTTTTGTATTGAGCCGCGGCGCGCACAGCCGACACACCCTTAGCGATCCAAACACGCAATCGTGAGCCATAAACAAGCCGTGAAACGCCTTGATAAAGGGCAAAATACCGCCCTGAATCAAGGCATTTCTAGACTTTCCGACAGTGCATGCGAGGTTGTCGCCACAGGCTGTTGTGCCGGCGTCACAGAGGCGCTGCGCCGCTGTCGCGCCGGAAGTCCGGCGCCAGCACACGCTCTAAGCGAGCAAACTCCTGGCGCAGCTCTTCGAGCAGGCGGCGATCCGGACCGCAGGATTCCGCCAAAGCCGCGCTGCGGGCCAAGCGTGTGGCGCCGAAATTACCAGCGGCACCTTTCAGGCCGTGCACGGTCTCCCGCCAGGCGGCCCGGTCATGCAACTGTCCGGCGAGCCGCACGAGATAATCTGAGCCGCTGGCCAGAAACAGGCTGGACAATTCGCGGGCGACCTCGTCGCGGCCGCCGGTGAATTGCTGCAGCCGCGCCTGATCGATGACATCGACGGCCTCGCCGTTGTCATCGGCGGCCGCATCCGTGTGCGCCATGCCGTTCAAGCGCACCAGAAGCCGGATCTCGTCGGCGAGCCTGGCGCTGAATTCCGGATCGCTGACGCAGACCCTGGCCGAGCCCGGCGCAGCCGGCGCTTGCGTGAGCCGCACAACCGGCACGCCGATGTCGCCGCCGGTCACGCTGCGATCGGTCACCACCAGGGCGAGGCTGTCACCGTCGGTCGCCCAATGCTCGAGCATTTCGTCGCGCGCCTGGGCCTCGATCACGGCAAAGCCAAGGCTGAGCAGGGCCATGCGCGCCAGATCGGCACTGCTCGCCGAGCGGCAGGCGAGCAGGGCGCGCAGGGGCAACGGGTCGAGACGTTCCGACATCAACACTACCTCTAAGCGAAATGATACGCGTCGATTTCCATCTGAGGATTATTCCGGTTGCCGTTTGCCGGCCTCTCTGTCAAGGCCGCCGCCGGCAAACGGGCCGGTAGTGGCGCAAGATAGCGGGCCGGCCGGCGCAGTTTGGCCATTTCCTGCGGCGGATGCCCTGCTACACAGGCAGCTTGCAGAGATGACCTACGAGAGACGCGCAATGGAACGACCGCTTAGTCCGCAAAACGCGCTGGTGCTGACCATGGTGCTGGTGTCCGCGGCGACCGGCGATATGAGCGACGAAGAGCTCGGCATGATGGGCCGCATCGTGCGCCAGCTACCGGTGTTCAAGGACTTCGACATCGACTCGCTGCCCGAAGTCGGTCGCCAGGGTGCCAAGATGCTGCGCGAAGACGAAGGCCTGGACAGCGCCATGGAGGCGATAGCCGAGGCCTTGCCGACGCGCTTGCGCGAGACGGCGTACGCGCTTGCCTGCGATGTCGCCGCCGCCGACAGCAAGCTGGATCAAGAAGAGCTGCATCTGCTCGAGATCATTCGTCATTCGCTCGGTATCGACCGGCTGAATGCCGCCGCCATCGAGCGGGGCACGCGGGCGCGTTTCCAGACCCTTTGAGGTGGCTGGCATGTCTGCCCGCCGCCATCGCCTGTTCACGGCTGCGCAGATGCGTGCCGCCGATGCCGGCACGATCGCCAAAGGCACGCCGGGGACCGTCCTGATGGACCGCGCCGCCCGTGGCGCGGCCGAAGACATCATGGCCAGCCTGTCAGCGCGGCCGACGCTGGTGCTGTGTGGCCCGGGCAACAATGGCGGCGATGGCCATGCGGTGGCGGCCCTGCTGCGCCAGCGGGGCTGGCCTGTGCGCGTCGCGCTCTTGGGTGAGGTCACTGCGCTAAAGGGCGATGCCGCCTGGGCTGCCGGTCTCTGGCAGGACGCGCGCGTTGCGCTGGCGCCAGACTGTCTGGCCGGCGCGGATCTGGTCGTTGATGCCCTGTTCGGCACCGGGCTGGGCCGGCCGATCGACGGCGATCTGGCCAAGCTGGTCGAGGTGCTCAACGCCGGATCGGCCAGCGTCATCGCCCTGGATATGCCGTCCGGCATTTGCTCGGATACCGGCGCCGTCCTCGGCACGGCTGTGCGCGCAACGCGGACCCTGACCTTCGGCGGTGCCAAGCTGGGGCAGGCGCTGCTGCCCGGCAAACGTCACTGCGGCGCGCTCGAGGTCATCGACATCGGGCTCGATGGTGATGTGGTCGACGGTCTCGACATCAGCGCCTGGCGCAACCATCCGGATCTCTGGCGGCACACCTGGCGGCCACGCGATGACGACAGCTATAAATACCGCCATGGTCACGCGCTCGTGCTTGGCGGCCGGCTGCCGCGTACCGGTGCCGCCCGGCTGGCGGCACGTGCGGCGTTGCGCGTCGGCGCCGGGCTGGTCACGGTGCTGTCGCCCGCCTCGGCGCTGATGGTCTATGCCGGCGCGCTTGAAGCGGTCATGGTCGAGCCGGTCGACGACGGGCAAGGCCTTGCCGCCGCGCTCGCCGATCCCCGCCGCAACGCCATCGCGCTGGGGCCAGGGGCCGGCGTCGGCGAAGCGACTTGCCAAGCGGTGCTGGCTGCCTTGCACGGTGGCAAGGCCTGCGTCCTCGATGCTGACGCCCTGACCAGCTTCGCCGACCGGCCGCAACGCCTGTTCGACGCGCTCGCCGGTCGCGCGGCCATCTTGACCCCGCACGAGGGCGAGTGCGCCCGTCTGTTCGCTGATCTCGAAGGCGATCGCCTGTCCCGGGCACGGGCGGCGGCGGCGCGCAGCGATGCCGTCGTTGTGCTCAAAGGTGGGGACAGCATCATCGCGTCACCGGATGGTCGCGTCGTCATCGAAACGCAGGCGCCGCCCTGGCTAGCGACCGCCGGCAGCGGCGATGTGCTCACCGGCTTGGCGCTCGGCCTGCGCGCCCAGGGCATGCCGGCGTTCGAGGCCGCCTGCGCAGCCGTGTGGCTGCATGGCCAGGCGGCGCGTGCCCACGGACCAGGCTTGATTGCCGACGACCTGGAGCGGATGCTGCCGGGCGTCCTCGGCCGATTGGCCGGCCAGCCGTCCGGTTTGGCCGAGGCATGAGGCTCCCAACGTATTATAGTATGCGGCAAGGGGCTTGTGACACCGCACGGGGCGCCGTTGTCTGAGGACGGCACGGGCTGTCATCGTCTAAGAGCAAGAACACCAGCGGGCCGCCATGCGTCCGCAATCGGGAGACGGTTCGCTTGGGCCTCTTTGCTGACCTGGTGATGCGCAGCCGCGAAGCTGCTGTGGTGTTCGCTGTGCTGTCGCCGGCGAGCGATCCGCGCTGCGCGTTTCTCAACACCGCCATGCATCGCCTCCTGGACGCCCCGCCCGAACGCGCCCTCGGCACGACGCCCCTGGCCCTGCTGACACCCGTGCTCGGCCAGGGCCGCGCCGCCGAGCTGGCCGCCCATGTCGAACGCCGGCAGAGCTACCAGGGCGAACTGGACACCCAATCCGGCGCGCGCTGGCTGGTCACCGGCGATGCCCTGCCGGGCTCGCGCCCGTTCTACGCGCTCAGCTTCCTGCCGACCACGGCCAGCGAGGCCGGCGATCTGATGGCCGCGGTCAGCGCGATCACCCGCGAGGTGCCCTACCGCATGCGCATCGCTGCCGACGGCGGCCTGCGCCTGAGCGAGGCCGGTGCCGCCCTGGCGAGGGTCAGCGGCTACAGCGTCGCCGACATCGCCGGGCGGGGCGGCTGGCCGGCGATCACCGATCCGTCCGATCACCGCGTGCTCGCCCTGCGCTCGCAGCGCCTGCTCGCCGGCTACCCGGTCACCGCGGAATACCGCATCCGCCGGGCCGACGGGCAGATCATCTGGCTGCGCGACGAGGCGCGGCCGTGCTGGGCCGGCGATGGCGACGTGATCGCCTCGGTGGTCGGCATCTGGCGCGACATGGACAGCGAGCAGCAGCTGCGCCACTACCTGGATGCGCGCCGCGAAGAACGCACCGCCCTGCTCAAGTTGATCGACGGCCTGCTCGTGCGCGTCGATGCCGCCGGCCGCATCGCCTTCGTCGCCGGCGAGATCGAGGGCGCTTTGGGCGACGATCTGCTCGACGGCGAGGGCGAGCCGCTCACCGACGTGCTCACCGGCGAGGCGCGCAACCGCTGGCGCGAGGCGCTCGAGCGCCTGCCGGCCAATGGCCATCCCCAGCAGTTCGCCTTCCAGCACCGCATCGGCGACGAGCAGCGCTGGTCCTATGGCGCCCGCCTGCTGCCCAGCCAGGACGGCGGCGCTTTGGCGCTGATCCAGCCGGCGCCGAGCACCACGACACGCTAGGTCCAGATCATCTCGGGCGCGGTAAACGGCTTGAAGCCAGGCGCTTGCACCTCGACCGCCGCGCCGATCCACAGCGCGAAGTCCTCGAAGACGTTGAGATAGGCCAACAGAACCATCGGGTGGTACTCGACGAGGAAAGCACCGCCCCAATAGATCAGAAAGCACGGTGTCCAGACGGCGAAGGCATAGATCGCGGCAAGCGAGCCATGCGCGCAAATGAAGGCCACGCCGTCAACCGCTCTGTCCTGCACCTGCCGATAGATCCAGCCGCGGATCGGGCGCACGACCAAGCTGATCAGACCGAACATGGCCACCATCACATGCAGCAGGGTCGGCACAGCGGTCGAAAACAGCATGGCGTACAGCCAGAGATAATCCCAGCGCCTGGCCGGATCGCGCAGATCGGTGAACAGCGCGCTCAGGTCCAGGACCGGCGTGGCGCTGAGCTGGTTCAGGCCGTGCAACACGCCAATCAACGTCACGCCGAGCAGCGTGAAGAAAACCAGCGCCGCGGCAGCATCGGCGATGCCGGTCAGGACCGGGTGGCCGCCGGTGCGCATGCCACGGCGGAGCAACCAGCGGGTCACGCCGAGCGAGCCATAGTCGAACAGGCCGTTCACCAGCGGCAGCACGCCCAAGAACACGATCAGCGCGCTCAGGTCATCGTCCCGCGCCGCGCCCGCCAGCCAGACAGCCGCGGCCAGCGCTGCAAGGCCGACGGCGACCAAAGCAAGATAGGCGATCACGCCGTAACCGCGTCTTGCTGCGACTGCGACTGCGACTGCGACTGCGAGTGCGACTGCGAGTGCGAAGGCCAAACCAATGGCGAGGGCACGCTTCCAGGCTCGCCATTGGTTTGGACGGAAGTACAGCGCCAAAAGCACGAGGTAGGCAAGCAGGGCGATGACCAGGATACGCGCCCGCCACAGCGCCTCGTCCGCTCGCGGTGGCCATAGGCCGGCTGGGTCTTCGGGCAGGACCGGCAGACCGCCGATCAGCCCCTCATGGCCGCTCCAGGCCCAAATCCCGATCAGCAGAAAGATCGG
The DNA here is from genome assembly GCA_050331015.1 of Geminicoccaceae bacterium. Taxonomy (GTDB): domain Bacteria; phylum Pseudomonadota; class Alphaproteobacteria; order Geminicoccales; family Geminicoccaceae; genus JBHJHH01. The sequence continues at coordinate 19,279 of JBHJHH010000020.1, read as the reverse complement.
GTAGAGCAGGGCGAACAGCAGCGCTTTGTCAAATAATGGCCAGCCGAACGCGGCCCGACCGACGGCCTTGGCTTTCTCCTCGTCATCGTAGAAAAAGATCGGGTAGAGCAGGGCAAGCAGCAGCGCTTTGACAAATGATGGCCCGCCAAACGCGGCCCGACCAACGGCCTTGGCTCTCTCCTCGTCATCGTAGAAAGCGTACGGCGTCAGCCAAGCGTCGATCCGGTCCAAGATCCCGCCGACCACGCGGCGATAGGGACCGATGGCGTCGTCCGCCTTAAGCCAGCTCTCGATCCGCGCGCGGCTCTTCGGCTTGCTGAGCAGCAGAGCCGTGGCAAACAGCGCCAGTGCCAGACAGACCAAGAACGACTGCCAGGCGAAATGGCCGTCAAAACTGCCGATGAGTTGGAGAACGACTTCAAACACGCCAAACGCCGCCAAGCCCTTGTTGGCTTAGCGCTAACGGCGTGAGGGCGGACGCGCTACTGGAAAGATCGCACGGTATCTCGCCTGTCGCGATGGCGGCGTGCGGCGCTTACGCCTTTTGGATGAGGCGCGGCTCAGTTGGTCTCGGGCGTGGTGGCATCCGCGGTGGTGCCGTCGTCGGCCACGGCTTCCGGCGGCGCCGGCGTGCACGAGCTGATCGAGCCTTCGGCGCAGCGGGTCTCGCCGTCGATCCACAAAGCGCCGGAGAGATCGGCATGGAGCAGATCGGCGCGATCGAGTTTGGCGCTGGTCAGATCGGCATTGCGCAAGACGGCGCGAAACAGCTTGGCCTGGCGCAGATCGGTGGCGATCAGCGAGGCGCCGGACAGATCGGCCTTGGTCAGATCGGCGCGCACCAGATTGGCGCCGTCGAGCACGGCGTCATGCAGCGTCGCGGTGACCAGCTTGATGCGCCGCCCGTCGACACCTTCGAGTTGGGCGCCGGTGAAATCGGAGCGCTTGAACGAGCTGTCGCGCAGATGCGCCCCACGCAGATCGATGCCGCGATAGTTGGTCCCGTCATGTTGGCAGCGCACCCATTCGACCCCAGGTGCCGGGACGTCGCTGCACGCTGCCTCGGCCGTCGCCGTGAGGGAGAAGGTCACCAGCGCCAGGAGCGCCAGGGTGAACGGCGACCGCGGCATGAGCGCTGCATGCGGTCGGCGCGGGTGCACGAAGGGCTGAGCTTCACCGGACATGATGAGATACATAGGGTGAGCCGGCACCAGGGAAAAGCGAATGCGGAGGCGTTAGTGGCGAAAAGAGAGCAACGCAGCGTGCGACTGATCATCCACGGCCGTGTGCAGGGCGTCGGCTTCCGCTACTGGACCGAGGGCGAGGCCCTGACGCGCGGTCTCAAGGGCTGGGTGCGCAATCGCGCCGACGGCACGGTCGAGACCTTGCTGTCGGGCGATGCCGAGCTGGTGGAGAACATGATCCAGGCGTGCGGGCACGGCCCGTCGGCGGCGGTGGTCAACCGGATCGAGCGCTTCGATGCCGACCACGGCAAGCTGCCCGAGCGTTTCCAGATCCTGGCCGACGGCTAGGCCGCCACGGGCTCCGGAAAGTTGGCCTTGAAGGTCGTGCGCAAGGCACGATCCAGCGCGGCCATGCTGACCGGCTTGCCGAGATCGGCCAGGCTGGTGACGCCATGCTCGCGGATGCCACAGGGCACGATGCCGGTGAAATGGCTCAAATCCGGTGCGACATTGATGGCGATGCCGTGCAGGCTGACCCATCGGCGCAAGCGCACGCCGATGGCGGCGATCTTGTCCTCCCGGCCGCCGGCGCGCACCACCCAGATGCCGACGCGGCCGGCGCGGCGCTCGCCCTGGACATCGAAACATGCCAGCGTGTCGATGATCCATTGCTCGAGGCTGTGCACATAGGCGCGCACGTCGGGTCGGCGCCGTTTCAGATCGAGCATGACATAGGCCACGCGCTGGCCGGGGCCGTGATAGGTGTATTGCCCGCCGCGTCCGGCCTCATAGACCGGGAAGCGGGCATCGAGCAGATCGGTCGCCTTGGCCGAGGTGCCGGCGGTATAAAGCGGCGGATGCTCGACCAGCCAGACGAGCTCGTCGGCGCCGTCCGCGCGGATGGCAGCGGCGCGCGCTTCCATGACGGCGAGCGCGTCGGGATAGGCCACGAGGCCGTCGCTGGTCTGCCAGATCAGGGCCATGCGCAGGCTACCAAGCGTGTGACGAACTTCATCGAAGGGGCGGCCAATGTCCTTGCTAACACCATGCCCTTTTGCTAATCGCGCCGCTCACGGGGTCAAGGACAACCCCGCCTTCCCCGCGTGCGGTCGTGGCGGAATTGGTAGACGCGCAACGTTGAGGTCGTTGTGGCCGAAAGGCCGTGGAAGTTCGAGTCTTCTCGACCGCACCATTCATGGATGCCCTACCGCGCTGCGCGCTGCTTGAGGGCGTGCTCTCATAGGTGCCCTACCGCGCTGCGCGCTGCTTGAGGGCGTGCTCTCATAGGTGCCCTACCGCGCCGCCTTGCCGCGCGCCGGCCTTGCCAAAGCCATGCTTTTCCGAATGACTGGGGCGGCACGACAGGGCGGCCGCCTCCCTTGTCTTCGCGCAGACGCAGTGCAATGCTCCGCGCGCGCTGAGCGGTCAAACAACAAGGCGAGGGGGCGTTGATGTCTTCAGAATCACTCAAAAACGCTGCGCTGGAGTATCACGAGCAGCCCTTCCCCGGTAAGCTAGCGATCCGCCCGACGACCCCGCTGGCCACCCAGCGCGATCTGTCGCTGGCCTATTCGCCGGGCGTCGCCCATGCCTGCGAAGCGATCGTCGAAGACCCGGCCAATGCCGCCAAAATGACCGCGCGCGGCAATCTGGTGGCCGTGGTCACCAATGGCACGGCCGTGCTCGGTCTGGGGCCGATCGGTCCACTCGCCGCCAAGCCGGTCATGGAAGGCAAGTCGGTGCTGTTCAAGAAATTCGCCGGCATCGATGCGTTCGACATCGAGATCGACGAGACCGATCCCGAACGCCTGTGCGACGTCATCGCCGCGCTCGAGCCGACCTTTGGCGCCATCAACCTCGAAGACATCAAGGCGCCCGAATGCTTCGAGGTCGAAAGCACCTTGCGCAAGCGCATGAACATCCCGGTGTTTCACGATGACCAGCACGGCACCGCAATCATCGTCGCAGCGGCGGTGCAAAACGGTCTGCACCTGGTCGGCAAGCGCATCGGCGAGGTCCGCTTGGTCTGTTGCGGTGCCGGTGCCGCCGCGCTCGCCTGCCTCGATCTGCTCACCCACATCGGCGTCAAGCGTGAGCACATCACCGTCGTCGACATCGTCGGCGTCGTCTATGACGGCCGCACCGAGCTGATGGACCCGTACAAGGCCCGCTATGCGCGCGCGACCGAACTGCGCACCCTGGCCGAGGCGGTCGCCGGCGCCGATGTCTTTCTAGGCCTGTCGGCCGGCAATCTGCTCACCGTCGATATGGTCAAAACACTGGCCGACAAGCCGCTCATTCTGGCGCTGGCCAATCCGACGCCGGAAATCGATCCCGACCAGGCGCGCGAGGCGAGGCCGGATGCGATCATCGCCACCGGCCGCTCGGATCATCCCAATCAGGTCAACAATGTCTTGTGTTTCCCGTTCATTTTCCGCGGCGCGCTCGATGCCGGGGCGACCGAGATCAACGAGGCCATGAAAGTCGCCTGCGTCTCGGCGCTGGCTGAGCTGGCGCGTCAGGGCGTGCCGGAAACCGTCGCCAAGGCCTATGCCCAGAGCGTACTGAGCTTCGGCCCGGACTACATCATTCCCAAGCCATTCGATCCCAGACTGCAGGTCGAGCTGCCGGCGGCGGTCGCCAGGGCGGCGGCGGAGTCCGGCGTGGCGGCGCGGCCGATCATCGATCTGGCCGCCTACCGGGTGCGCCTGTCGAGCTTCGTCTACCGCTCGGGATTGACCATGAAGCCGCTGTTCGAGCGCGCCCGCAACGCACCGCAGCGCATCGTCTACAGCGATGGCGAGGAAGAGCGCGTGCTGCGCGCCGTGCAGGTTGTCGTCGATGAGGGGTTGGCCAAGCCGATCCTGATCGGCCGTCCGGAGGTCATTGCCCGACGCATTCAGCGCTTCGGCCTGGCGCTGGAGGCGGGCAAGGATTTCGAGCTGTGCGACCCGGGCGATGACCCGCGCTTCGACACCTACTGGCGCACCTATCACGACCTCATGGGCCGGCGCGGCGTGACGCCGGAAGCTGCCCAGTACTATGTGCGCACACGGCCGAGCGTGATTGCGGCGATCATGCTCCAGCGCGGCGAGGCCGATGCCATGATCGCCGGGCCGGTCGGCCGTTTCGGCCGCCATCTCGACCATGTCCGCGAGGTCTTGGGCCTGCGCGACGATTGCCATGATCTGTCGACGCTGCACGCGATCATTCTCGATCGCGGTACGCTGTTCATGGCCGACACCTATGTGTCCTATGACCCGCCGGCCGACGAGATCGCCCAGACCGCGATCGTTTCGGCAGAAAGCGTGCGCCGGTTCGGCATCGAGCCGAAGATCGCGCTCGTCTCCCATTCGAGCTTCGGCACGCACGATACCGAGAGCGCCATCAAGATGCGCGAGGTCCTCAAGATCCTGCGCGTGCGGCGGCCGGATCTCGAGGTCGACGGCGAAATGCACGCCGATGCGGCCATGAACGAAGAGATCCGCATGCGCCTGTTGCCGGACAGCGCGCTCAAGGGCCCGGCCAACCTGCTCATCATGCCCAATCTCGATGCCGCCAACATCGCCTACAACCTCGCCAAGGTGATTACCGGCTCGGTAACCATCGGTCCGATCTTGATCGGGCCGAACAAACCGGCCCATATCGTGACCCCGTCCGTGACGTCACGCGGCTTGGTCAACATATCAGCGGTGGCGGCTGTCGAAGCCTTGGCGAACCGGGAGGTTGTCGAAGCCGGTTCGTCTGCTGCATGAGTTGACGCGCCCGTCGCGTCGCGGACGCAAGCGTCCTGAAGGAGAGGGTGGCCTTGAGCCAGGCAGACGTCCCCGAACAGGCGGAGACGGACGAGAGCCGTTTCGTCGTCGACGGTGAACTGGTCGGCGAGGTCGTCGAAGCGCTGCGCTACGGCGACACGCGCGCGCTCGGCGAACTGCTGACCGACATCCATGCCGCCGATATGGCCGATCTGCTGCAATTGCTCAAACCGATCGATCGCCGCCGGCTGGTGATCGCCCTGGGCAATCGCTTCGAGCCGGAAATCCTGTCCTATCTCGATCCGGTGGTGCGCGAGGAGATCATCGACACGCTGGGGCCACGGCGTGCCGGGCAGATTCTCGCCGAACTCGAGGTCGACGATGCGGTCAATGTCCTGGGCCAGCTCGGCGAGGGCGAGCAGATGCGTCTGCTGGCCGCCATGCCGCAGGACGATCGCTCGCTGCTCGAACAGGGTCTGGCCTATCCGGAGTACACCGCCGGTCGGTTGATGCAGCGCGAGCTGGTCGCCGTGCCGCAATACTGGACGGTCGGTCAGGCGATCGATTTCCTGCGCTCGAACGCCGATTTGCCGGATGAGTTCTACGATCTGTTCATCGTCGATCCGCGCTTCAAACCGGTTGGCATGATCCCGCTGTCCAACGTCCTGCGCAACCGGCGCGATGTGCCGCTCGGCAAGCTGGCGCTCAAGGACCTGCAGCCGATCGAGGTGCACACCGATCAGGAAGACGTCGCCTTCGCCTTTCGCCAGTACGATCTGACCTCGGCGCCGGTGGTCGATCAGACCGGCCGGCTGCTCGGCGTGATCACCATCGATGATGTCGTCGACGTCATCGAGGAAGAGGCCGAAGACGATCTGTTGAAGCTCGGTGGCGTGTCCGAGACCGACATCTTCGACCGGCCGGTGGTGACCGCGCGCAAGCGCTTTCCCTGGCTGATCGTCAACCTGATCACCGCCATCGTCGCCTCGCTGGTGATCGCGCAGTTCGATGACACCATCGAGGTGGTCGTCGCATTGGCCGTGCTCATGCCCATGGTCGCCTCGATGGGCGGCAATGCCGGCACCCAGACCATGACCGTCGTGGTTCGCTCGCTGGCGACCAAAGAAGTCACCATGGCCAACGCCTTTCGTGTGCTGATCAAGGAACTCATCGTTGGCATCATGAATGGCGGTCTGTTTCTGGTCATCGGCGCGGTGATTGCGATCATCTGGGTCGGCAGTCCGCTGATCGCCGGCCTGTTCGGCCTTGCGCTGATCGTCAACATGGTCGTGGCGGCGCTGGCCGGCGTGATCATTCCGGTCACGCTCGAGCGGCTCGGCCAGGATCCGGCGGTCAGCTCGGGCATCTTCCTGACCACGGTTACCGACGTGACCGGCTTTTTCGTCTTCCTCGGCCTGGCGACTGTCTATCTGCTGTGATCGCCTTGGCGGCACTGGCCGCGCCGTCTATGTGTTGGAGGGCACACACAATCGCCCGGCCATGTATCGGGTTGCCGGGGCGACGAGGGATGCGAGCTGGGTGATGGCGGTTGTGATGCGCGCGGGTCCTGCAGGTCGGCGGTTCGCCGCATGCGGGGCGGCCGCGGGCCGGTCATGCTGATCGCCTGACCCTGCCAAGGGATGTGACGTTCATGCGCTATGCCTTTGTGATCTGTGATGTTTTCACTGATCAGCCCTTTGGCGGAAACCAGCTGGCCGTGCTGCCCGAGGCCGAAGGCCTGAGCGACGCCGCCATGCAAATGATCGCGCGCGAGTTCAACTTCCCGGAAAGCACCTTCGTGCTTCCGGCCAGCGATCCGGCCAACACGGCGCAGGTGCGCATCTTCACCCCGGCGGCCGAAGTGCCCTTTGCCGGTCACCCGAATATTGGCACGGCCGTGGTGCTCGCCGACGGCCAGGCGTGTGCCTTGGCGTTCGAGGAAAAAGCCGGACTGGTGCGCGTGACCGTGAGCGACTCGCTGGCAGGCTTGCGTGCCGAGCTGGTGGCCCCGCGCAAGCTGGATCTGGGCGAGCATGCCAGCGTACCGGCGCTGGCGGCGGCACTCGGTCTGGATACCAGTGAAATTTCCACGCGCGTCCACCCGCCACAGATCGCCTCGTGCGGCATGGCTTTCCTGATCGTCGAGGCCGAAGATCTCGAAGCCGTCTCGCGCGCGCAGATCAGTCCCGCCGATCTGAGCGCGATCTGCAGGAACGTCGATGCCGAAGGCGTGCTGCTCTACACCCGCTTCGGCGAGGAGCGCGAGCTTGACGTCCACATGCGCATGTTCGCGCCGTTGCACGGCATTCCGGAAGATCCGGCCACGGGCAGTGCCGCCGTGGCGCTCGCTGGGCTTCGCGCGGCTTACAAGAAGCCGGCCGAGGGCAGCTTCACCTTTACCATGGCGCAAGGCGTCGAGATGGGCCGGCCATCGCGCCTGATCGCGACCGCGGTAAAGCGCAATGGCCGGGTGGTCGAGACCCGCGTCGCCGGGGATGCGGTCATTGTTGCGCGCGGCGAAATCGAGGTGCCGGAGGCGCTCCTCATTTAAAAGCAAAAGAGCAGGAAAATGCCCGAACCGATTGAATTCTATTTCGATTTTGCTTCACCCTATGCGTATGTAGCGGTGCCACGGCTGGAAGCGATCGCCGCCAGGCACGACCGAGATCTGCTCTGGAAGCCGATCATGCTCGGCGCCGTGTTCAAGACCACCGGCGGCCTGCCGAACATGGCGATTCCGCTGAAGGGACCGTATCTGCTGCGTGATGTGCCGCGTGTGTGCCGCTTCTACGGGCTAGTTTACAAAGAGCCTGAGAAAATGCCGATGATCGCGCTCGCCGCCTCGCGCGCGTTCTACTGGCTGCAAGATCGCGATCCCGCCGAAGCGATCGGCTTTGCCAAGGCGATCATGCACGCCCACTGGGGCGAGGGGCGCAATATGGACGGCGCCGAGAACGTCGCCAGCGTGGCCGTGCCGCTCGGCATCGAGCGCGCCGACCTGCTCGCGGCGCTCAATGATCCGGCAATCAAAGAACGTCTCAAAAACGAGACGCAAGTCGCGATCGACAAAGGCGTTTTCGGCTCACCCTTCCTGTTCGTAGATGGCGAGCCGTTCTGGGGATCAGATCGCCTCGACATGGTCGATGCCTGGCTGACCCGCGGCGGCTTCTGATCATGTGCGCTGCAACGTTGCAAGAAACCAAAGTCGTCAATCCGGCCATCGGCTGCGCACAAGCGTGGTCGCCAAGTGTGGGGCAATGCGTGCCATGAGTAACCCGCCACCGCCGCTCAGCGTCGTCGCGGCCCAGGCCGTCAAGCTCGAACGCCGGGAAGACGGCATCGCCCGCATCACGCTCGCCCGGCCCGAACGGCACAACGCCTTCGACGATGCCCTGATTGCCGCCCTGGACGACATCCTGGCCGACCTCGCCGATGACGACGACGTGCGCGTGGTCACGCTCACTGGTGAGGGCAAGAGCTTTTCCGCCGGTGCCGATATCGGCTGGATGAAGCGCATGGCCGGCTATAGCGAAGCGCAGAACCGCGCCGATGCGCTGGTGCTGGTCAATCTCATGCATCGCCTCGCCAGCTTGGCCAAGCCGACGGTTGCGCTGGTCAACGGTCCGGCGATCGGCGGTGGTGTTGGCCTGGTCGCGGCCTGCGACATTGCGATTGCCGCCGACAATGCCGTGTTCGCCCTGTCCGAAGTGCGGCTCGGCATCATCCCGGCGGTGATCATGCCCTATGTCATCGATGCCATGGGCGCGCGCGCAACCCGGCGCTTTGCCCTCACCGGCGAACGCTTCGGTGCCGCCGAGGCCGGTCGCCTTGGCCTGGTGCATGAGGTGGTGCCGGCCATGTACCTGGATACGGCGGCCGATCGGGTCATCAGCGATCTGCTCGGCGGCGGCCCCGCGGCACAGGCGACGATCAAGGCCTTCATGCATGAGATCGCCCACACCCCGCGGACCGAGGCCACGCGCGCGCGCTCGGCCGAGTTGATCGCTGCCGTGCGCGCATCGGACGAAGGCCGCGAAGGGTTGAGTGCATTTCTCGACAAACGTACGGCCGGCTTTGTCCGGGCGCGCAAGCCGGGTTGAGGTGACGTGCGCATTGCCGTACGGGTCGCCGCATCGGCGCGCCAGCGCCGGTCGCGTCACGCGCACGTGCCGGCGGCCATCCGGTGCGCGAAAAACGCGCCAACATCCTGAACGGGCTTGGGCATCGACCATGGCATTGAACCGGCACGGCATGGCGACACTGTCCGGCAGATCGGCGTCCGCCCGGACAAGCCAGCGGCCGGCCGCTTGGCCCGCGTGATGCGCGTCTGAGCCGGCGCCCATGGCCAAATCGGTTTTCGTCGTTCTGGCGCTGTTCGCCGCCGGCGTCGCCCTGGCGCCCGCGGCCTTGGGCCTGAGCGCGGCCCAAGGTGTGGTCGCCGCCATCGCGCTAGTGACCATCGGCCTGTGGGCGACGGGGCTGCTCGCCGAGCACCTGACCTCGCTGACGTTTTTCGCAATCTGCAGCCTGTTGGCCATCGCGCCGCAGGAGGTCATCTTCGCCGGCTTCGGCTCGAGTGCGCTGTGGCTGGTGTTCGGCGGCCTGATCATCGGCAGTGCTGTGGGCGGCACCGGGCTCGGCAAACGTCTGGCCGGTTTCGGCGCGCGCTATCTGCCGAACAGCTATCGTTGGCTGGTGCACGGCGTGGTCATGATCAGCTTTGGCTTCGCTTTCCTCATGCCATCGACCATCGGGCGCATGATGATCCTCTTGCCGATCGTCATGGAACTCGCCGAGTCCGCCGGCTACCGCCGCCAGAGCCACGGCTGGACTGCGCTGGTGCTGGCCTCGGCCATGGGCACGCTGTTCCCGCCGTTTGCCATTTTGCCGGCGAATGTGCCGCCGGCGGTGCTGTTCGGCGCCATGGATACGCTCTACGGCATCACGCCGACCTATTTCGGCTATCTCGTGCTGCACCTGCCGGTTCTGGGTGTCGTCAAAGCCGTGGTCATCGGCGAGCTGCTCGTGCGCTTGTTTCCGGACGCCGATGCCCAGGTCCATGCCGAGGGCGTCGCCGCGCCGATGTCGGCGGCCGAGAAGCGACTGGCAGCAATTCTCGCGCTGGCTCTGGCCTTCTGGGCGAGTGACGCGCTGCACGGCATCGCGCCCGGATGGATCGCGCTCGGCGCCGCCGTCTTGTGCCTGCTGCCCGGCATCGGCGTCATGCCGGCGTCGGACCTGGCCACACGCGTCAACCTCATGCCGGCATTCTATGTTGCCGGCGTGCTCGGCCTGGGTGCCGTGCTCGCCGATAGCGGCATTGGCGAGAAGCTCTCCGCCGGCCTGATGCAGACCAACCCGTTCATCGATGGTGCGGTCCTGTTCAATGCCGGCGTGCTGACGGTGATCGCCACCGGCGTCGGCATGCTGACCACCCTGCCGGGCATTGCCGCGACCCTGACACCGCTTGCGGGCAGTTTCACCGACCTGACCGGGCTGCCGTTGATGGCCGTGCTGATGACCCAGGTGATCGCCTTTTCCGCGACCATGTTGCCCTATCAGTCGCCGCCACTGATGGTCGCCTTTGCCACCGCCGGCGTGCCGCTGTCGACCGGCACGCGCGCCGTTCTGCCGCTCGGCATCATCACCTTGGTCGTGCTCATGCCGCTGCAGCTCTTGTGGTGGCGCCTGATCGGTTTCGTCTAGCTCAGCCGAGCCTGCCGTTGATCGATGCGCGAAACGGCGAGGCCTTGTAGACGCCCAGAACACGTGGCGGGTTCTCGGTGAAAAAGCGCAACTCGGCCATGGCGCGATCGACCGCCGCGTCGTTCGGATGGCCTTCGATATCGGCGTAGAACTGCGCCTGGGCGAAGCTGGCATCGACATAGCTTTCCAGCTTCAACATGTTGATGCCGTTGGTGGCAAAACCGCCAAGCGCCTTGTACAGCGCCGCCGGCAAGTTGCGCACGCGGAAGACGAAGGTCGTGATGCACGGCCGGTCGTCCGGCTGCGGCCAGGCCGGGTTGCGCGCGAGCACGACGAAGCGGGTCGTGTTGTGCGGCGCGTCCTCGATGCTCTCCAGCAGGATATCCAGGCCATAGGTGTCCGCGGCCAGCTTGGAAGCGATCGCCGCATCATGCGTGTCCGCCCGTTCGCCGACTTCTGCGGCGGCGCCGGCCGTGTCGGCGTGATCGAGCGCCTGCAGGCCGAGCTTGCGGATCATGTCGCGGCACTGGCCAAGCGCCTGGGTATGCGAATGCACGCGCTTGAGACCATCCAGCGTGGCGCCGTGCGGCGCCAGCAGCATGTGGTTCACGCGCTGGAAGTGCTCGGCAACGATGTGCAGACCGCCATCGGGCAGCAGATAGTGGTTGTCCGCCACCCGGCCGGCGACCGAATTCTCGATCGGGATCATCGCCAGATCGCAGCGCTGCTCGCGCACCATGGCAAAGGCGTCGTCAAAGGTGGCGCACGGCACCGGCTCGTGCTGCGGATAGGCTTCGAGGCAGGCGAGGTGCGAATAGGCGCCGGGTTTGCCTTGGAACGCGATGCGGGACGTATCGATCGGGGTCATCTGGCGATCTTGAACTGACAGTTTAGGTGACGGCGGCCTATCCGCTTAGGCCGGCTACGGCGAAGGCGCAAGGCGCGCGCGGGCCTTGTCCAGGTCTTCGGGCGTGTCGACGCCGAGCGGGACCGTGTCGACCAGGCTCGCGCCGATGATCAGGCCGTGTTCCAGCGCGCGGAGCTGTTCGAGCCGCTCGCGCTGTTCCAAAGGCGAGGGCGGCCATGCGGCCATGGCTTCCAGCGCCGCCCGCGTGTAGGCGTACAGGCCGATGTGATGCCAGACCGGCCCGCTGCCGCTCGGGGCGCTCGCCCGGGTGAAATACAGACAGCGGCCGAGACCGGCAGCATCGGGCTGCCAGCTGACGATGGCCTTGACCACATTGGGATTGTCGCGCTCGGCCGGATCCTCGGTGGCGCACACCAGCGTGCCGATATCGGCGCCGAGTTCATCCAGCGGACGCAGCGCATCGATGAGCAGGTGCGGATCGAGCGTCGGCAGATCGCCCTGCACGTTGATGACCTTGCGAAAGCGCTTGTCCGGATCGATCTGGTGCAGCGCCGCTGTGATCCGGTCGGTGCCCGAGGGCAGTGCCGGATCGGTGAGCACGGCGTTGCCGCCGGCATCCGTGATCGCCGCGGCGATCGGGGCATCGGCACAGGCCACGACCACTGGGCCGAGATCGGCCGCCACCGCACGCTGCCAGACATGCACGATCATCGGCTTGCCATGGACGTCGGCCAGCGGCTTGTTGGGCAGGCGCTGGGCCGGCAGCCGCGTCGGGATCAAGACGATGACATCGCTCATGGAAAACCTGTCTCCGTGCACAAAAACCGAGCGTCTTTCGGACATTCTGACACGTTGACCCTCCTGCTGGCTGCCGCGATATCGACGCAGGACATGGGCGCGGTGCGCCTGTCATTGCCTTTCGTCCGGAGGACCTGTCCCGATATGGCCGATCTCGAACTCAACAAGATCTTCGGCGCCGTTCTTCTCGGCGGCATCGTCGCCGTCGGCTCGGGCGTATTCTCTGGCCTGCTCTACCATCCGCACGTGCCGGAAGAGGCGCACTATGCCCTCGAGACCACCGAGGACGGCGGCGGCGCTGCGGAAGAAGAAGAGGTGACGCCCTTGCCGGTGTTGCTCGCCAACGCCGATCCCGCGGCCGGTGAGACCGTCGCCAAGAAGTGCACGGCCTGTCACGAGTTCGCCCAGGGCGGTGCCAACAAGGTCGGGCCGGCGCTCTATGGCGTGCTCGGTCGTGACATCGCCAGCCATGACGGCTTCGCCTACTCGGACGTCCTGAACGAAAAGGAGGGCGACTGGGATTACGAAAAGATGAACGCCTTCCTCGAGAACCCGAAGGACTGGGCGCCGGGCACGAAGATGTCGTTCGCCGGTCTGCGCAAGCCGGAAGACCGCGCCGATGTCATGGCCTATATGCGTGACATGAGTGACGAGCCGCTGCCGCTGCCGGAAGCCGACGCGGCAGCTGAAGAGGCACCGGCCGACGGCGAAGAGTCGCCGGCTGAGGCCGAGGACGCGCCGACCGAGGGTGACACCGACACCGGTGGCGAGACCAGCGAGGGTGAGACCTCGCAAGGCTGAAGCCGCCGGCTGCCCGGTCGCACTGCTGGACTGACCAAGCCGCTGGACGTCGTGCGTCTGGCGGCTTTGTCATCTGGGGCCCCCTGGCCAGAGCCGGTCGTCCGGCCAATTTCCCTGAAACGGGGCGTGCGTGCGGATGAATTCTGCGTAAGGTTGCGCATTCGCGCTACTGTTTGTCGCGCGGCTTGCTTATGTCCCTTGGGCACGCAGCGGCGGACAGGTCGCCATTCCATTCACATCGCACGATGGGAAAGCGCATCGATGACGTTCGGTCTTTTCGCTCGATCCCTTGGCATCACCGGCGTCCTGCTGGCCAGCTTGCCCACCGGCGCAGGCGCGGAGCCGCGGCACGGCGCTTCGATGTACGGCGAACTCAAATACGGCCCCGGCTTCCAGCACTTCGAATATGCTAGTCCTGAGGCGGTCAAGGGCGGCGAGGTGGTGTTCTCGGCGATCGGCAGCTTCGACAGCCTGAACCCCTACATCCTCAAGGGCCGGCCCGGTGCCGGCGTCGGTCTGGTGTTCGAGACCCTGACGACGCAGTCCCTGGATGAGCCGTTCTCCGAGTACGGCCTGATCGCCGAAACCATCGACATGCCCGAAGACCGGTCGTCGGTGACGTTCACTCTGCGGCCGGAAGCGCGCTGGCACGACGGCGAGCCGATCACGGTCGATGACGTGGTTTTCTCGCTGGAAACCCTGAAGGCCGACGGCCATCCGTTCTACAAGGCCTATTACGCCAATGTCGTCTCGGCCGAAGCCAGCGGCGAGCGCAGCGTGACCTTCAATTTTGATGGTGAGCTCAATCGCGAGCTGCCGCTGATCATCGGCCAGATGCCGATCCTGCCGCAGCATTACTATCAAGAGGTGGCGTTCAACGAGACGACCCTGACGCCGCCGCTCGGCAGCGGACCGTACCGCATCACCGAGGTCGCCCCGGGCCGGTCGATCGAACTGACCCGTGTTGAAGACTATTGGGGCGCTGATCTGCCGGTGAACACGGGCCGCAACAACTTCGACAAGATCCGCTACGAGTATTATCGCGACAGCAATGTGGCGCTCGAGGCGTTCAAGGCCGGTGAATACGATATCCGCGCCGAGAACGTCGCCAAGAACTGGGCGACGGCTTACGAAGACGGCCCGTTCGCCGATGGCCGCGCCGTCAAGGCCGAGATCCCGCGCGAAGGCGGCACCGGCATGCAGGGTTTTGTCTTCAACACGCGTCGGGACAAGTTCGCCGATCCGCTTGTGCGCGAAGCGCTCGCCTACGCCTTCGATTTCGAATGGACCAACAAGACGCTGTTCTACGGTGCCTATACCCGGACCGAGAGCTATTTCTCCAATTCCGAACTGGCTTCCGAGGGCCTGCCCGGCGAGGGCGAGCTCGAGCTGCTCGAGCCCTTCCGAGGCCAGATCCCGGACGAGGTGTTCACCGCCGAATACAACCCGCCGGAGACCGATGGCTCGGGCAATATTCGCGGCAATCTGCGGGAGGCGTTCCGCTTGCTGCGCGAGGCCGGCTATGAAGTGCAAAACGGCAAGATGCGTCACACGCAGACCGGGCAGACGCTCGATTTCGAGATCTTGCTGGTGCAGCCGACCTTCGAGCGCATCGTCGGCCCATTCGTGAAGAACCTCGAACAGCTCGGTATCGATGCCACCGTGCGCACGGTCGACACGGCACAGTACCAGAACCGGCTCGATCAGTTCGATTTCGACATGGTCGTGACCACCTGGGGGCAATCGCTCAGCCCGGGCAATGAGCAGCGCGATTTCTGGTCGAGCGAAGCAGCCAACACGCCCGGTTCGCGCAATCTCGCCGGCATCGAGAGCGAGGCGGTCGATGCCCTGATCCAGGAGATCATCACGGCCGAGTCCCGCGACGCACTGATCACCGCCACGAGGGCGCTCGATCGCGTGCTGCTTTGGGGCCATTACGTCATCCCGCACTGGCACACACGGGTGACCCGCATCGCCTATTGGGACATGTTCGGCCTGCCGGAGACCATGCCGGTCTACGGCGTCGATCTGTTCGCCTGGTGGGTCGATCCGGACAAGGCGGCGGCCCGCGAGCGCGCGCCTGCCGTGTCCAACTGAGGACGGGCGCAGTACAAAACCGTGGGCGCGTACATCCTTCGCCGCTTGCTGCTGGTCTTCCCGACCCTGCTCGGCATCATGGTGTTGAACTTCGTCATCATCCAGGCCGCGCCTGGCGGGCCGGTCGAGCAGATGATCGCCGAGATCACCGGCCAGGGGGTCGAGGCGACCGCGCGCATCACCGGCTCGGACGCCGGCGGCGAGGTCAGCGGCGGCGGGACCGGCACCGGCGACGGTAGCGGCAGCCAGTATCGGGGCGCCCAGGGCCTGGATCCCGAGCTGGTGCGTGAGATCGAGGTGCTCTACGGCTTCGACAAGCCACCGCTCGAGCGCTTCATCACCATGCTCGGCAACTACCTGACGCTGAACTTCGGTGAGAGCTTCTTCCGCGATGCCACGGTCACCGAGCTGATCTGGGAGAAAATGCCGGTCTCGATCTCGATCGGCTTGTGGACCACGCTGATCACCTATCTGATCTCGATCCCGCTCGGCATCCGCAAGGCGGTTAGGGACGGTACGCCGTTCGACGTCTGGAGCTCAGGCGTGATCATCCTCGGCAACGCCATTCCGGGCTTTCTGTTTGCGATCTTGTTGATCGTCCTGTTTGCCGGCGGCTCCTACTGGCAGATCTTTCCCTTGCGCGGGCTGGTCTCGGACAATTTCGACGAGCTGTCGCTGATCGGCAAGGTGCTCGACTATTTCTGGCACCTGGCTTTGCCGCTCACCGCCCTGGTGATCGGCAGTTTTGCCGGTCTGACCATGCTGACTAAAAACAGCTTTCTCGAGCAGATCAATCAGCAATACGTGCTCACCGCGCGGGCCAAGGGGCTGACCGAGCGCCGCGTGCTGTACGGTCATGTCTTCCGCAATGCCATGCTGATCGTGATTGCCGGCTTTCCGGCGGCGTTCATCGGCATCCTGTTCACCGGCTCCTTGCTGATCGAGATCATCTTTTCGCTCGATGGCCTGGGTCTGCTCGGCTTCAACGCCGCGCTCGAGCGCGATTACCCGGTGATGTTCGGTACGCTGTTCATCTTCACCCTGCTGGGCCTAGTCCTGAAGATCGTCTCCGATCTGATGTATGTGGTCATCGATCCGCGCATCGACTTCGAAAGCCGCCGGACATGAGCGAGCTGCCGTATGGCTATGTTCGCGAGCGGCTGTTTGGCGTGCCGTTCACGCTCAACCCGATCAACGCCCGCCGCTTCGCCAATTTCCGCGCCAACCGCCGTGGCTGGTGGTCGCTGCATATCTTCATGGCACTGTTCGTGGTCGCCCTGTTTGCCGAGCTGATCGCCAACGACAAGCCGCTCCTGGTCGTCTACGACGGCGGGCTCTACACGCCGGTGTTCGTGAGCTATCCGGAAACCACGTTTGGCGGCGATTTCCCGACCGAGGCGGACTATCGCGATCCCTTTGTCGCCGAGCTGATCAACGAACAGGGCTGGATGCTCTGGCCGATCGTGCCCTATTCCTATGACACGGTGATCCGCGATCTGCCGGTGCCGGCCCCGTCGCCGCCGAGTGCTAACAACTGGCTCGGCACCGATGACCAGGCGCGCGATGTCCTCGCCCGGGTGATCTACGGCTTTCGCATCTCCGTGCTGTTCGGCCTGATTCTGACCGTGCTGAGCTCGATCATCGGCATCGCCGCCGGTGCGTTGCAGGGCTATTTCGGCGGCTGGACCGATCTGCTGTTTCAGCGCTTCATGGAGATCTGGTCCGGCCTGCCGGTGCTCTATCTGCTGATCATCCTGGCCAGCGTGATCACGCCGAGCTTTTGGTGGCTGCTCGGCTTGATGTTGCTGTTTTCCTGGATGGCGCTGGTCGATGTCGTGCGCGCCGAGTTTCTCAAGGTGCGCAACTACGACTACGTTCGCGCCGCCAAGGCCCTGGGCGTCAACGATACGACCATCATGTTCCGTCACATTTTGCCGAACGCCATGGTCTCGACCCTGACCTTCCTGCCGTTCATTCTGAATGGCTCGATCACGACGCTGACCTCCCTGGATTTCCTCGGCTTCGGCCTGCCGGTCGGCTCGCCGTCGCTGGGAGAGCTGCTCGCCCAGGGCAAGAACAACCTGCAGGCTCCCTGGCTTGGCATCACCGGCTTTCTCGTGCTGGCGGTCATGCTGTCGCTGCTGATCTTCATCGGCGAGGCTGTGCGCGATGCCTTCGATCCGCGCAAGACCTTCCAGGCCGACGAGCCGCCGGCGGAAGAAACCGCGCTGCTCGTCGATGACCCGGCTAAGCTCGATGCCGGCCCGATCGTGCACGAACGGAAAGCCTCATGAGCCTGCTCACCGTCGACAATCTCTCGGTCACTTTCGGCCAGGGCAGCGGCGCGGTGCCGGCCGTGCGCGGCGTGTCCTTGGAGATCGAAAAGGGCGAGACCCTGGCTCTGGTCGGCGAAAGCGGCTCGGGCAAGTCGGTGACCGCGCTCTCGGTCTTGCAGCTCTTGCCCTATCCCAAGGCCCGGCACCCGAGCGGCAGCATCCGGCTCGACGGCGACGAGATGGTCGGTGCGCCGGAGGCGGTGTTGCGCCGCGTGCGCGGCGACAAGGTCGGCATGATTTTCCAGGAACCGATGACCTCGCTCAATCCGCTGCATACGGTGGAGAAGCAGATCAGCGAGGTGATCTTGCTGCACAATCGGGTGGCGCGCAGCGAGGCCCGGGCACGTTCGCTGGAACTGCTCGAGCTGGTGCAGTTGAGCGATGCCGAAAGTCGGCTGGACAGCTTTCCGCACCAGCTTTCCGGCGGTCAGCGCCAGCGTGTCATGATCGCCATGGCGCTCGCCAACGATCCCGACCTGCTCATTGCCGACGAGCCGACCACGGCACTCGATGTCACCATCCAGGCGCAGATCCTCAAGCTCCTGCGCGATCTGCAACAGCGCCTGGGCATGGCCATCTTGCTGATCACCCATGATCTGACCATCGTGCGCAAGGTGGCGCATCGGGTCTGCGTCATGACCCAGGGGCGCATCGTCGAGACCGGTCCGGTCGACAGCGTTTTCGACAGCCCGCAGCATGCCTACACCAAGCATCTGCTCGCCGCCGAGCCGAGCGGGGCAGCCCTGGCGCCGGCGGCCGACGCACCGGTGATCATGGCGACGGACCAGCTCAAGGTGCATTTCCCGATCGAGCGCGGTCTGCTCAAGCGGGTGGTCGGCCACATCAAGGCGGTCGACGGTGTCGACGTCAGCATTCGCGAGGGCCAGACCGTCGGCGTGGTCGGCGAGAGCGGTTCCGGCAAGACCACGCTCGGCCTGGCCATGCTGCGCCTGCTGAAGAGCCAGGGGCGGGTGCTGTTCCTGGGCCAGGACATCCAGGGCTGGGCGCCGGGCAAGGTGCGGCCCTTGCGCCGGCAGATGCAGATCGTTTTCCAGGACCCGTATGGTTCGCTCAGCCCGCGCATGTCGATCGGCCAGATCGTCGCCGAGGGCCTCGATGTGCACAAGCTCGGCGCCAGCCGGGCCGAGCGGCGTGACATGGTCGCCGCCGTGCTGGACGAGGTCGGCCTCGATCCCGAGGCGCAGGACCGCTACCCGCACGAATTCTCCGGCGGTCAGCGCCAGCGCATCTCGATCGCGCGCGCCATGGTGCTGAAGCCGAAATTCGTCGTGCTCGATGAGCCGACGTCGGCCTTGGACATGTCCGTGCAGGCGCAGATCGTCGATCTGTTGCGTGATCTGCAGGCGAAGCACGGCCTGGCCTACATGTTCATCAGCCATGATCTGCGCGTCGTGCGCGCTTTGGCCGATGAGGTGCTGGTGCTGCGCCAGGGCATCGTCGTCGAGCACGGTCGTGCATCGCAGATCTTCGATGCCCCGCAGCACGCGTACACCCGGGCGCTGATGAAAGCGGCGTTCGACATCGAGGCGGTCGAGAGCGATCTGATCGCGTCGTAATCACGCAAGTTCACGACCAGTCCATCGCAACGACAGGCGGCTCCGGCCGCCTTTTTTGTTGCCCTACGCCCGGCCTGCGAGAGTTGGCCCGCGCCGGCCCGGGCACACCACCCACCTCCGAGCCAAAAACATTTACGCGCATTATAACCGCCTAGCC
>JBHJHH010000019.1:0-41598 GCA_050331015.1 Geminicoccaceae bacterium | reverse complement strand
GAGCGCGCCGATCGCCAGCAGCGTTGCCGTGATCACGCCGCCGATCACCAGGCTCGGATGGCGCCACAGGCCGGTGCGCCGGATCGGTGTCGGATCAGCCATGGCGCTGGCCCTGGCGCAACCTGGGGTCGAGGGCAAGATAGGCCAGATCGACCAGGAAATTGATCAACACCACCGTGACCGCGAGCAGCACGATCAGGCCCTTGACGGTGATCAGATCGCGCTGGGCGATCGCCTGGAAGATCAGCCGGCCGATGCCGGGCAGATAGAACACGTTTTCGATGATGATCGTGCCGGCAATCAGAAAGCTGAACTGCAGGCCCATGATGGTCACCACCGGGATCAGGGCGTTGCGCACGGCATGGCGCCAGAGCGCGGCGTTGCGCGGCAGGCCCTTGGCGCGCGCCGTGCGGACATAATCCTCGCCGAGCGTGTCGAGCACGGACGAGCGCGTCACCCGGGCGAGGATCGCCGCTTGCGGCAGGGCCAGGGCCACGGCCGGCAGGATCAGGGCCTGCAGCGCCGGCACGATGCCCGCCTGCCAACCGGGAAACCCGCCGGCCGGCAGCCAGCCGAGGCGCACGGCGAACACCATGATCAGCAACATGGCGAACAAGAAATTCGGGATGGCGACGCCGAGCTGGGCGACGCCCATGATGCCGGCATCGTAGGCCGTCCGGTGGCGCGCGGCGGCGGCGACACCCAGGGGGATGGCCAGCACGGTCGACAGGACCAGGGCCAGGCAGGCGAGCGGCAGGCTGACGCCGATGCGCTCGCCGACCAGCTCGATGACCGGCACGCCATAGGTGTAGCTGGTGCCGAAATCGCCGACCAGCAGGCCGCCCAGCCAGGTGGCGAAGCGCTGCCACAAGGGCAGATCGAGGCCGAGCTCGGCGCGCAGGGCAGCAATGGTGTCCTCGCGCGCGCCAACGCCCAGCATGATCGCCGCCGGATCGCCCGGCAGCACTTCCAGCACCAAAAAGACGATCGTCGCCGCGACGAACAGCGTCGCCACGAGTGCGATCAGGCGGCGGACCAGAAAGACCGGCATGCTTCCCCCGTGAAGCCAGCCTTTGACAGCCACATCCGCCGGCTACGGTGCAAGGCAAAAGCGGATCGCGCCGGCTCGGTTGCCAAGGCGCGCTGGCGGCGGCTGTTCGCAAACCGGCAACGATCTCTGTCCGGCGCCGCCCTTTTTGCCATACCCTCGCGGTTTATCTCCCGCGCAAGGCCGGTGTTGCTGTGCAGCAGCGCCTTACGACTGCGGAGAACCGACATGACCAGCAAGGTGGCCGTACGGACGATTTTGCATATCGATGCCAGCCCGCGGGCGCGCTCGATCAGCCGCGACCTGGCGCAGCACACGCTTGATCGCCTGCTCGATGCCTATCCGGGTGCCGTGGTCATCACCCGCGCCATCAGTGACGGCCTGCCCGTGCTGAGCGAGCCCATGATCGATGCCTATTTCACCGATGACGCCGCGCGCACGCCCGAACAGCACGCGTCGATCGCGATTTCCGATGCGCTGGTCGCCGAGCTCGAGGCCGCCGACGTCCTCGTCATCAACACGCCGGTGTGGAATTTCGGCGTGCCGGCGGCGCTCAAGGCCTGGATCGATCTGGTCGCGCGTGCGCGCCGGACGTTCCGATATACCGAGAACGGCCCGATCGGCCTGCTCGAGAACAAGCGCGCGTTCATCGCACTCGCCTCGGGCGGCACGGCGCTGGACAGCGAAATCGACTTCGCCGGCCGCTTTCTGCGTCATGTGCTGGGCTTTCTCGGCATCGACGACGTCACCTTCATCGACGGCAGCGCGCATATGAGCCGCGGCGAGAGGGCTGCGGCCGAAGCCAAGGCGCAGGCGGATCAGGCGATCGGCTTCCGCGCGCTGAGCGCGCCGGTGCTCGACGCTTAAGTGCCGGCGCCGACGCCGGGCACCGCCGTTTCGGCGAAAAGGGCGCACTGTGTGCAGATCATGCTTGCCGTGCGACGGCGTTCTCGTGTTGAACTCAGCGCATGTCGAGCGCTTGGCGATCCGAGAGCACAGCATGCGTACAACCATGACCGGCCGGGCAGGGCTCGGCGCCCGCCTGTTGCTGCTCGCCGGCTGGCTGGCCAGCGGCCCGGCCCAAGCCGACCCACGCATGGATTTCGCCTGCGGCTGCAGCACCTTCAGCTACGGGGAGTGCGTCTGCATTTACGATGTCAAGCTGCCCGAGGCGCAGACCATGCATGTGCGCGGCTATTGCCCGAGCGACCATCACCCGCATGCGCGCGGTATCGATATCCGCAACCATGACCAGCGCACGACCTGTACGGCGGCCGGCTGGTCGAGCTACAACAACCGCGACTTTTTCAGCCGCTCCTGCACCAACGGCCATCCGCACAACAGCGATCGCCTAGAGATCGTGGTCACCTGCGGTCAGAACATGATGAGCTCCCTGTTTCGCTGAGCCGCCTGGTTGGTTCCACGCGCCTCCTGGTTCGTTCCATAAACCTTGTGGTCCGTTCCATAAGCCTCGTGGTCCGTTCCATAAGCCTCGTGGTTCGCTCCAAGCGCCTCTTGGTTTGTTCCAAGCGCCTCGTGGTTCGCTCGGCGTACGCACCTGACCTGCGGTTCGACGCCGCCAGCCGGGCAACGCAGGCACTGCCGTAACCCCCGCGCCGCCAGACGACACGCCTTCGGCCCACGGCGTTGGCGCCGGCATGAGCCCACGCACCGCATCGTTCGGTCAGCCGTCGCCGTCCGCTGCCGCGCTACCGGCCGCGCCCGCGCGCCGCAGCCTGCCGGTGCGGTGCCGACCGGTCATGGCTCGGAACCGCGCGCAGCACGGCGGCGGCTTGCGCCGCTGGTGACGCCAGCGTGCCCTGCCCGGACGTGTGCCCTCGGCCGGTGCGGTCAGCACCCATCAAGGCTAGCAAGCAGACCTTAAGATCCGGTTACTCCGCCCAGGAAACCTCGGTCAGGTCATTGGCCTGCACCGGGCTGTTGGCCCACAAGCCCTGGATGTCCTTCTTCCAGACGCCGTGCTTGGCGAGCTGGAACAGGAAGACGTTGACGGCATCCTCGGCGATCAGCTCCTGGGCGGCGCGCAGCACGGCCATGCGCTGGGCCTCGCTGGTGGCGTTGTCGAGCTCGTCCATGAGCTGGCCGAACGCATTCGAGCGATAGGCGAAGTAATAGTTCGGCCGGCCGTAAATATTGATGTCCATCGGCTCGGTGTGGGAGACGATGGTCAAGTCGAAGTCACGGCCGCGGAAGACCTGTTCGAGCCATTGCGCCCATTCCATCGGAATGATTTCGGCCTCGATTCCGACCTGCTTCAGTTGTGCTGCAATAATTTCACCACCGCGCCGGGCATAGGACGGCGGCGGCAGCTTCAAGGTGACCTTGAGATCGTCGATGCCGGCGTCTTGCAGCAAGGTGCGCGCCAGATCGGGGTCGTACGGGTAGCGGCCGGTGAGATCGACATAGGCCGGGTGATGCGGCGCGAAATGGGTCCCGATCGGCGTGCCGTAGCCGAACATGGCGCCGTCGATCACCGCCTGGCGGTCGATGGCATGGGCGAAGGCGCGGCGCACGTTCAGATCGTCGAACGGGATGCGCTCGTTGTTCATCGCCAGGATGGTCTCGCCCTCGGTCGTGCCGATGACCACGGTAAAGCGCGGATCGCCCTCGAACTGCGCCAGGTTTTCCGGTGCCGGGAAATTGGCGAAGGCGTCGACATCGCCGGCGAGCAGCGCGGTCATGGCCGCGGCCGGATCGGGGATGAACTTGAACGTCGCCGACGCCAGGGCCGGCGCCTCGCCCCAGTAATCGTCGCGGCGCGTAATGGTCACGGAATCGCCCTTGACCCAGCGCTCGAAGCGAAACGGCCCGGTGCCGACCGGGGCGTTCTTGTTGGTCTCGGCGCTTTCGGGCGCGACCATGACGGCATCGCCCCAGCCCAGGCTGAACAGAAGCTGGCCGTCCGGGCGCGACAGGCCGAGTTGCACGGTGTGCGGATCGATCGCCTCGACGCTGTCGATGACCTCATACAGGCCTTTTTGCGCGTTCGTGCTGTCCTCGGCGAGGATGCGCTCGATCGAGAAGACGACGTCCTCGGCATCGAAGGCGCTGCCGTCGTGGAAGGTGACACCGTCTTGCAAGCTGAAGGTGTAGGTCAGGCCGTCCTCGCTGATCTGCCAGTCTTGCGCCAGCGCCGGCTGCACCAGGCCCTGCTCGTCGATGCGCGTCAGGCCCTCGAAGATATTGGCATAGACGACCTCGTCGATCGCCGCGGCGGCGCCGGCGGTCGGATCGAGATGCGGTGGCTCGAGCACCATGCCCATGATCAGGCTGTCTTTGGCCAAAGCCGCCTGGCTGACCAGAACGGCGGCGGCACCTGCAATGGCGAGGCTGCGCATACCCCTCAAACTCCCCGTCTTTTCGTCACCGCGGTCCGCCGCGGCATTGTTGGCTCGGATCTAGAAGGCGCCGAAGCGCATGCGGTAGCTCGGCCATGGCGCCATGCCGTCGGCGTAAAACAGGGCGCGGACAATGGCACGTGCCACGGCATCGGCGGCGAAATGGCCCAGCCGGTAAAGATCCTCGATGGGCTTATGCAAGGCTTTGGCGCCGGTGGCTAGGGCGATGACGCTGTCGCCGTCATAGGGTGTGTGCACCGGTCGCACGGCGCGGGCGAGGCCGTCTTGGGCCATGATCGCCAGGCGCTGGGCCTGGGCTTTGCTCAAGCGCGCATCGGTGGCGACCACGACCAGCGTGGTGTTGGCGCCGGCCTGGGCCTGGCTGGCACGCGTGCCCTGGATGGCGTCGCGCTCGGCTGCCGTGGTGACCCAGGGCGTCACGGCGTCGCCGAGATCGCCGTCGGCCAGATAGGGCGCCGCCCAGAAGCCGCCATCGGCGGCGTGCACGGCGCTGCCATAGGCATTGACCACGGCGAGCGCGCCGACGGTGTAGGTCGGCGGATCGATCAGCACGGTCGAGGCCGTGCCCAGCCCGCCGCTGAGATCGCCGCACAAGGCCCCGAAGCCGGCGCCGACGCTGCCCTGGGCCGAGCCGGCCGCCGCCCGTTCGGCGGCAACCCGCGCCAGCGCGCTGTAGGGTGCGCGGCCGCCCCAGTCCTTGTTGCCCTGGTTGTTCAGATCGAACAGGATCAAGCCCGGCACGATCGGCACGCAGGCACCGGCAACCTGCAAGCCCCGGCCGTGCTCGGCCAGCCAGCCGACCAGCCCGTCGGCCGCGGCCAGGCCATAGACCGAGCCGCCGCTCAAGCTGATGCCGTCGATGCGCTCGATCATGCAGCTCGGATCCAGGGCCGCGACCTCGCGCGTGCCCGGCCCGCCGCCGCGGATATCGACCGCCGCAATGCAGGGCGGGTCGCACAGGATGACGGTCGTGCCGGTGCGCACGGACTGATCCTCGGCATGGCCGACGGTGATGCCGCCGACATCGCTGATGCAGTTCAAGGGCCCGGTGCGGATCACCGCTTGTCTCCATGCAGCAGGCTGTGCGCCGTCATGGCCATGACCTGCGCGCTCTTGACCAGATCATCGATGGCGACCCATTCGTCGGGCTGGTGCGCCAGCTCGAGCCGGCCCGGGCCGTAGGCGACGCAGTGTTGCAGATGACCGATGCGCTGGATGTGCTTTTGATCATAGGTGCCGGGCGAGCAGACCAGGTCCGGCTGGCGCCCGAACAGATGCGTCAGCTCTCGTTGCAAAGCCTGCACCAGCGGCGAGTCCACCGGCGTCAGGCTGGGCAGGACTTCCATGACATCGCGCAGGCTGTAGCGGAAGTCGTGCCGCTCGGCGCGGAGCGCTTCGAGCAACGCGCGCAGTTCGGCCTTGACCTCGTCCAGGCGTTCTTCGGCGAGAAAACGGCGATCGACGATCATGCGGCAGCTGTCCGGCACGCAAGGCGAGGGCAGGCCGTCGGCCTCGGCCGGGTCCTGGCCGCCATGGATGCTGTTGATGTTCAAGGTCGAGGCGCGCGCGGCATCGGGCACGACCGGCATGGCCGTGTGCCGGGCGGCCAGGGCCGGCAGCAGCTCGCGTTCGATGCGCTCGATGACGGCGCCCATGTGGCGCACGGCGCAGGTGCCCAGGAACGGCATGGAGCCGTGGGCGTTACGACCGTGGGTTTCGATCTCCGCCCAGTAGACGCCGCGATGGCCGATGCACACGCGATCGACCTGCAAGGGCTCGGGGATGATGACGTGATCGACGCGCGGCTTGGAGAACAGGCCCTGCCGCGCCATGTGCGCGACGCCGCCATAGCCGCCGGACTCCTCATCGACCGTGCCGGAGATCTCGAGCGCACCGGCGAAGTCCGGCACCTGCTCGATCAGGGTTTCCACCGCGACGATGGCGGCAGCCAGACCGCCTTTCATGTCACAGGCGCCGCGGCCGTAGATCCTGCCCGCCTCGATGACCGGCTCGAACGGCGGGTACCGCCAGCCCTGGCCGGCAGCGACGACGTCGATATGGCCGTTGAAATGCACGCAGGGCCCCGGCCGCCGGCCTTCATGGCGCGCCAGGACATTGGTGCGCGGGTAGCGGTCGCTGTCGCCCGGGGTGCCCTCGGCGCGGATCAGCCATGTGGTAAAGCCGCGCGGGCGCAAGCGCGTGGCGATCGCCTCGGCGCAGGGCCGGTAGGCATCGCCCGGCGGGTTGATCGTCGGCATGCGGATCAGGGCGCAGGTCAGCGCGACGATCGCCTCGGCCTTGGCGGCGATCGCGGCATGGAGCTGTGCGCGCAGGCGTTCGGACAGGGCTCGGGTCTCCTCCAGGACAAGGCGTGCAGGGCCACCCTATCACGGCGCGCAGCGGAGACCACGCGGCAAGCCGGACGCGGCCACGGATTGCCCGCCTGTCCGGCGCGCGGCTGCCACAGAGCCGTGCCCGCGCGTGCGCCGCTGGCGCGCTGGCCCGAGGCGCGCGCGCCTCTCGATCCGCACGCAGCCGTGCCCTATGTGGCAAAAAGACCAGCAACGCGTTGCCTGCGAGCCCTGCCATGAGCCAAGCCTCTGCCGTTACCCCGCCGCCGCCGGCGCCAGCGACCGTGCCGCGCGCGGCCTGGGTCTATGGCCTCGGCGGGCTGATCCCATTCACCTTCTGTGCGCTGCTGATCTGGCTGGTCGACGCCGAGCTGGCCGGCTTCCTGGCCCAGGTGCTGCGCGCCTGGGGTGCGCTCATCCTGACCTTTCTCGGCGGCGTGCACTGGGGGCTGGCGATCGCCGGCTATGGCGGCCAGGCGGCCGACCACCAGCGCCTCGGCATTGCGATCGCACCGTCGCTGCTGGCGGGGCTCGCCCTGCTCGTGCCGCTCGCGCTCGGTTTCGTCATGCTCGCCGGCGGATTCGTGACGCTCTATGCCATCGATCGGGCGTGTGTCGCCACTGGCGAAGCGCCCGGCTGGTACAGCCGTCTGCGCACGCCGCTCAGCGCCATCGTCGTCGTCTGCATGGCGTTGGGCGCCCTGTTCGCGCTGTAGGGGTCACTCGTCGCTCGGTGTCAACTCGCCGCATCGTTGCAGGCCGAGCCAGCGATAGGCGACCGGTGTCGCAAACAGGACAATGATCAGGCGGGTGACATGGTGCAGGGCGACGAACGCGCTTTCCATGCCCAGGGCGACGGCGAGCAGGCTCATTTCACCGATGCCGCCCGGGATGTAGGCGTGCAGCAGCACGGCGACCGGCACGCCGCTCAAGGGTGCCAGGACGAGCGCGAACAGGCCGGCCAAAGCGAGCATGACCAGCACGATCAATAGCGCATCGATGGCGTTGTCGCGGATCTCGCGCAGGCTCTTGTCGACGAAGCGCGTGCCGATGCCGGCACCGACGATGACCAGCGCGATGGTCAGGATTTCCGCCGGCGGTGCCGCCGTGCTTATGCCGCTGATATGCGCGGCTGAGGACACGATCAGACCGCCGGTCAGGCCGCGTGCCGGCAGGTTCAGGCGCTCGCCGAGCCACCAGCCGGCCAGGGCGCAGCCGATGAGCACGGCGCTTTCACCAAGCGGCAGATCGGCCAGCCCGGGCGGCGCCGGCCGATCCGGCTGATCGACGCCGCCGAACAGGGTAAACACGAACGGCACGGCCAGGACGAGCAGCAGCACGCGCACGCTGTGCACCACGGCGACCGAGCGCATGTCGGCCTTGTGCGCCTCGGCCAACGCGATCATTTCGCTCAGGCCGCCGGGCAGGCAGGCGAAATAGGCGGTCGCCTTGTCATAGTCGCCGCGCTGGCGCAGCACGAGATAGCCGGCGGCGGCGGCCACGGGCGTGTAGAGCAGCATGGCACCCAGGGTCAGCGGCCAGGCGGCGACACGGCCGAGCAGATCGGGTGTGAAGCTGGCGCCGAGCATGGTGCCGATGATCGCCAGCATCGGTGTGCGCAGGCCCTGGGGCAGGTAGAGCGGCGCGCTGTACAAAGCGAGCACGGCGCAGACCAGCATCGGCCCGAGCATCCAGGCGAGCGGCATGCCGATCTGCGCCGCCAGCCAGCCGGCGATCGTGGCGATCAGCAAGGTCGCCGCCGTGCGCACCATCAGGTTGTGCGAAAGGGCCGAAGCGGCCACCGTCGATGCGCTCCCCGGGTGTTGGTGGTGGTGCGGGCTGCGCGTCCGCCCGTTGCCTATGGCTTAACCGGTGCGCGACCGGTTCGCCAAGCGTGCCGCACGCAACCCAGCCCCGCGTGCCGCTCCCGGCTCGGTTGGCGACGATGGCGCATCGGCACCTCTGTCTTGGCGCGCAACGCAGGCCGGCCGACGCGCCGGCAGCGCTCAGGCGGCGCGGGCGAGCACCGGATGGTGCAGCAGGCTCAGGAAATCGCTGAACGCGTGTGCGTCTTCCGGGCCGGCCTCGCGGCCCTTGCGGATCAGGTAGGGCACGCCGACACGCCGCGCGATCTCGCCGTCGCGGTCATCGCGATCGCCGATCATGAGCGCCTCCAAGGGCTGCACGCCGGTCTTTTCCAGGACACGGCGCAGGCCCTTGGGGTTGGGCTTGAGGCAATCGATGTCCGGGTCGACCGCGCTGAAGGCAAAATCGACGGCAAGCTGCATGGCGGCGAGCTTGGCGTCCGCCGGATAGTCGGACAAGACCGCGATCTTCTTGCCCTGACGCTTCAGGCTGGCGAACAGCTGATCGACACCCGGATAGCGGGTGGCCAACAGATCGGGCAGCGGCCGCAGTTGTAGCCAGTCGTCGACCACCTGATGTACCCGCTCGGGCCTGACGCCGAGCTGCGCCGCGGTCAGATCATAGGGGCGCTCGATGATGTCGCTTTCGCCGGCCATATGCTCGCGCAGCTCGCGAAAGGTGCGCAGGATGTGCAGGTCACTCGCCTGGTGCGGCTTGGTCATCGCGTGCAGGAGCAGGCGCGCGACCATGCGCCGGCGCAGCTTCTTCTGGTCATAGAGCGTGCCGTCGAGGTCGAAGACGACCAGCTTGACGCCTTGCCAGTCGACGCCGCGGGCGACCATCGCGTTCATCCGCCGATGGTCATGTAGTGCGGATCGGCCAGCCAGGAGAGCCCCGGAAGATCGACCACGGTGAGCAACACCAGCAGGCTGACCAGAATAAGCACGGTGATCATCAGCGCCCGCTCGCGGAACAGCTTTTCCGGCGTCTGCGCGTTCGAGGCGTCCTTCAGGCCCATCTGCAGATAAATCGTGAACAGGATGGCGAACAGCGGCAGGGTGAGGATGTACTCGACACGATACTTGATCAGGAACACGGCGATGAAAAACGCCGCGAGCTGCGCACACAAGAACACGTAAATCAGCAGCCGTTTCTCGGTGTAGTATCTGAACGAGCGGCGATAAAGGTGCAAAACCTCGACGCCGTGCTTGGCGGCGACATGGCGATACTCGGCCAGACGCTTGGTCGCCATGAGGAAGGCGCCGCCGGCCCAGTAGGCGATCAGCAGCGAGCTGGGCGGCAGGGTCGAGGGATCGACCATGGCCCAGCCGAGCATCAGGCGGATCGGGTTGTTGATCGCCTCGCTGGCGACGTCGAGATAGGGCTGATCCTTGGTGCGCAGCGGGCGG
The DNA here is from genome assembly GCA_050331015.1 of Geminicoccaceae bacterium. Taxonomy (GTDB): domain Bacteria; phylum Pseudomonadota; class Alphaproteobacteria; order Geminicoccales; family Geminicoccaceae; genus JBHJHH01. Next base: position 31,544 of record JBHJHH010000019.1, on the reverse strand, counting down.
ATATTGTAGATCCAGCCGCTGGCCAGGAAAGCGAAGGCGAGCAGCAGGTAGGTTTTCGAGATCAGCGCCGCAACGGCGAGCCCGAGCAGGGCAAGCACGGTATACCAGGCGTAGACCATCGTCGCCGACATCTGCTTGGCCACGGCCGGCCGTCGGCTCTTGGTCGGATGGTGGGCGTCGAACTCGGCATCGAGCCATTCATTGATGACATAGTTGGCCGAGGCGATCGCCATGGCGACGATGAAGCCGAGGACCACCGTGACCAGGTTCAGCGTGCCGGCATTCGGGCTCAACACATAGGCCAGGGCGATGCCCGGGATGATGAACACGTGCTTCGGCCAATGGTCCGGCCGGGCAATCGACAGATAGTCCACCAGGGTCGCTGGCGGGCGCGTGCTCACGCTGTCGGCGGGCGCTGGCAACACCTCTTCACGCATGCCTGAATACCCTCAAGACAAAACAGATCATTCGGCTAACGGCCTCCACAGGCCTTTGGCCGTCCACGCACGAGACGCTGGCGCAGCTCAGCTGTGCAGCAGGTACAGGCCGACGCCGACGCAACCGAAGGCCATCACCTGTTTGACGCCGAACGGCTCGCCCCAGACATAATGGGCGAACAGCGCCGTGCCGAAATAGCCGAGCACCATGGTCGGCATGGCGACCGACAGGGGCAGGGTGCGCAGGGCGGCGATATAGGCGAAGGCGGAAAAGCCGTAGGTGGCGAAGCCGACGAAAGTATAAGGATTGAGGAACGAGCCGGCGACGTTCTCACCGGCCATGGCGCCGAATTTGAACGACACATGGCCGGCCATGTTGGTCAACACGGCCAGAACGAGCAGAAAATAGGTCGCGAGCGAAGGTGCGGTCGTAGCAATGGCGGACATGATTGAGCCGTTTACTGGAAAAAGGTTGCGAAAACGTAAAGAGTATAAGGCGGCATCTGCCCACCCAAGTTGAACGCTCTGGTCATAGCGTCGAGTGGCGCTGGCGCACAAGGTGTGGGAATCCACACGTTCTGGCAAAAGTGGCGCACACCCGCGTGCGCTTTTGCCGTCCTGATTGAGCTGCCCACACCAGCGCGCCGCTCAAGATAGCGCATAGGCCCGCTGAAACAGCTCGAGATTGATCAGGGTCCACAAAACCTTTTCATGATTTTGCCGGCCCTGGCTGTGCGCATCAAGCAGTTCCTGCAGCCGGCCGCGATCGTAGAACGTGCGCGTGCGGCTGTCGGCGCCGAGCAGGTGATCGTAGAGATAGTCCCGCATCGAGGTCTGAAACCACTCATTGACCGGCACACGAAAGCCGACTTTCGGCCGGTTGAGGATGCTGTCCGGCAGGATGCGGCGCATGGCGGCGCGCAGGATGTGTTTCTGCTCGCCCTGGCCGATGCGCATGCGGTCATCGAGCGTGCACACGAAGCGCGCCAGCTCGTGGTCCATGAACGGCATGCGCGCTTCGATCGAGGCCGCCATGGTCATGCGATCGCCGCGCTCGAGCAGGTTGTCCGGCAGCCATGAGGTCTGGTCGAAATAGAGCAGCCGGCGCAGGGCCGCGGGCTGCTGCTCGCTTTCGAACGGCAGGCTCGGCGCCGGCGGCACGGCGCCGTTCAGGGTCAGCAAGGCGTCGCGCTCGGCGAAGCTCATGGCGCCGAACCAGCGTGGATAGCGCTCCCTGGCATCGCGCAGGCCCAGGCTGTTGATCGCCGTCTTGTGTCGGCGAAAGCGGTAGGGCAGGGCGCCGACCAGGGGTTTGACCAGCCGGTCGTGCAACAGCCCCGGCACGAGCGTCTGGTAGCGTGCCGCCTGGCGCTCGGCCGTGTGCTTGGGATAGCCGGCGAGGAGTTCGTCCGAGCCCTCGCCGGTCAGGACCATTTTCACGGTTTTGCGCGCCTCGCAGGCGAGCAGGTAGATCGGGATGTCGGACGGCTCGGCCACCGGCGCATCGCGGTGCTGCACCAGCCTGGACAGATGGTCCATGAGCGTGTCGGCCTCGACGACCAGCTCGGTGTGCTCCGTCTTGAACAGTGCGGCGATGGCGCGGGCGTGATCCAGCTCGCTGTAGGCGCCCTCGTTGAAGCCGACCGAGAAGGTCTTGATCGGCAGATCGCTGTGCGCGCTCATGCGCGCGACCACGGCCGAGCTGTCGATGCCGCCGGACAGGAACGCGCCGAACGGCACATCCGAGACCATGCGCAGGGCAACGGCTTCGTCGAAGGCGTCCATGAACGCCTTGACCGGGTCGGCCGGCTGCGCGGCGGCCGGGCGGGCGCTGGCATCGGGCGGCGTGAAATAGCGGCGTTCGTTGAACGTGCCCGCCTGCCAGACGGCGTAGCTGCCGGGCTGCAGCTTGCGGATGCCCTTAAAGAGCGTGTGCGGCCCGGGCACGTAGCGATAGACCAGATACCAGCCGACGGCGGCCTCATCGAGGGCGCGCGGCACGCCGTCGTGCACGAGCAGGGATTTGATTTCCGAGCCGAACAGCAGCCGGCCGTCGTCCTCATACAGATAGATCGGCTTCTTGCCGAACGGATCGCGCGCCAGCACCAGGCGTTCGTGCTCACGATCCCACAACGCGAAGGCGAACATGCCGCGCAACCGGGCGATGCAGTCGACGCCCCAGGCCTGATAGGCGTGGAGCAGGACTTCGGTGTCGCTGGTCGTCTTGAAGTGGTGGCCCTCGGCCTCGAGCTCGCGCTTGAGGGAGCGGAAATTGTAGATCTCGCCGTTGAAGATCAGGGTCAGCCGGCCGTTGTCGCTCTGCATCGGCTGCACGCCGCCGACCGGATCGATGATCGCCAGGCGGCGATGGGCGAAGCCGAGCGTCCAGGCGCCATCGGCGGTTTCCAGGAGGCACTGGCCGTCGCCATCCGGGCCGCGATAGGCGATGACATCCGACATCGCCTTGGCCAGCTCGAGGCCAGGGCTGGTCCGGCTGGTCTGGGCCCAACCTGCAATGCCACACATGGCGGTTCGTCCTCTAGGCAGATCGTTGCGGCCAACGCTGCCGGCCGGCAGCCACCGCTGAACATCGGGTCATAGGTCAATCAAGACGCGAAACTGAATACGCATTTCTGGGGGCTGTCGACGCCCAGACTACCTTCAAACAGCAAACGCCGGCTCGGCTCCTTGGCCCCGAAGGCCCGCGACAGGCAGGTCTCTTCCAGGCGGGCGCTGAGCGGCCCGTCAGCCCGCAGGCGCAGATGCACCGGGCCGCATTCCAGGTGCCACGCATCGTCTTGCGCGACACAAGTCACCTCGGGCGCCAGCAGCCAGCCGATCTGCACCTTGTAGGTCCGGTTACCGCTACCATGCAATCGGTCGCTGACGCGCACACGATCGCCGTCGAGGCGCTCAACGGTGCGCACATGGTCGACACCGAACGCCCGCCGATAGCCGTCATGCGAGGCTTCGATGGCAAAGGCGGCCGGCTCGTCAACCGTGCTAAGCACCTCGGCCCGGGCGCGCTGGCCCCAGGTGAACGGACCGGTGATCGTCGAGGAATCGGTGTCTTCGAGACAGAGCGTGTTGTGCGCCGCCGTGCCGCGCAGGCGGTTTCGCCAGACGCCGGCGCCATAATAGAGATAGGTGCCGGCGTCGACCAGGATCGGCCGGCCGTCGACATGCAACCAGAGCGCGAGCGTATCGGCATGGCCATGGGCGGCAATCGACAGCCAGCCGAGCGGGCCGTGATCGAGCACCCAGAGCGTTTGGTGGTGGTTCATGCGCAGATGCGCCACGCTCAGGCCGCCGTCGGGGTAGTGCGTGACCCGTTCGTCGCGCTCGTTCAGCCGCGCCGGTGGCAGGCCGTAGAGCGCCAGGCGCAGATGCGGCGGCACGACCGGCGGCGTCAGGCTGGCATCCTTGGTGAAGGCTGCGATGCCGGCCAGCACGGACACAACCGTCGGTTCCGGACCGGTGCGCGAGCGGATCACCGAGCTGTCGTCGTCATCGCCGATGCGCGGGTGGTTGCCGGCCTCATCGAGCATGTCGCGAACATGTCGCCCGGCCTGGCGCAGGCGCTCGATGACCGGCTTGGGCAACGGCTCGCCCAGGCGATCGGCGACAAGCGCGCAGAGCAGCAGCCAATCGACCGTCAGCGCCGTGTAGCTGATCGCCTGTTCGACGCCGACACCGTCGGACGAGATCTGGATCAAGGCCTCGCGCTCGAGAGCGCGCCGGCCATAGGCTTTCCAGCGCGCCGCGTCCGGCAGGTCCGGGATCAGGGCGCCGAGCAGGTAGAGCGCCGCGATCTCGGCGATCAGGTGATTGTTCGCCGAGCTGTGCAGCGACGGATAGCGCATCAGCCAGAAGCCGTGGGCGGCGAAGCTGGCGCGCAGCCGCCGGCGCCGCTCGGCATCGATGCTTTCCGGTCCGAGCAGGCTGACGACCATGATCATGCTGGTGGCGCGCAGGGCCAGCTCGATGCCGGATGCCCAGTGCAGGCCGCGATAGGGCGGGTTGCCGGCGATCCAGGCATCGATCTCGTTCAGGCAGAATGCCGCCAGGTCACCGTCATGCAGCAACGCCGCCAGGGCGGCGCTCGGCTGGAGATATTGCAGCCGGTTCAGCTCGGCGACGTATTTGATGTCGCCGCGCTCCTGCTCGTAGCGAAAACCGATGTCGAAACAATAGGCCTCGGACGGCCAGGGCGTGCCGCTGACCGGATCGAGGTGCCAGCGCGCCGGCCCGTCCGGCAGGGGCTGCGGCCATTCCAGGGCCATGAAGCGGAAGCGGCCGTCGCGCGCCCGCTCGGCCGCCTCGCGCCAGTCGCGGCGCAGCTCGGCATGGCTGGTCAGCGCCGCCAGGCCATCGCGCAGGCCGGGGATGGCCGGCAGGGCGTCGCCGGCCGCTGCAGCGGCGCTGAAGTCATACGCCTTGCCACGCGCCATGCGCCGCTTGGCCTGCTCGGCGACGCGATGCCGGATCTCGCCGGGTGTCATGCTTGCCAGGCGATTTTTCAACCAAAGCGCGCGAGACCAGACGCCGGTCACGGGCGCCGCTCGCTGTGCGGATGACGAATGGTCGCTAGGCGCTGGTGCATGGAGTGATGTCTGCCATAGAGCGCTGGCCCGGGATATATCGCAGGTGTCACAGTCTTACACGATAGAGTTGAAGAGAGTCCTAACGCGGAGGGATCATCATGGACCTTCAGTATCTCGGCCATTCGGCGTTCCACCTGAACCTGGCCGACGTCAGCCTGGTCATCGACCCGTTCTTGACCAGCAACCCGGTCTGCCCGGCGGGCACCAAGGACGCCCTGCCCAAGCTGGACATGGTCCTGCTCACCCATGGCCATTTCGACCATGTCGAAGACGCGGTCGCGCTGGCGACCAAGAATGACGCCGTGCTCGTGGCCAATTTCGAGGTCTGCGGCTGGGCGCAGCGCGAGGGCGTCGCCGAGGACAAGTGCCAGCCGATGAATCCGGGCGGCCAGATCGAGGTCGGCCCGCTCAGCATCGCCATGACCAACGCCCTGCACAGCTCGAGCACGCCCGATGGCGCTTATGGCGGCACGCCCGGCGGTCTGGTCATCAAGGGCGCCGGCAAGAGCATCTATCACGCCGGCGACACCGATCTGTTCAGCGACATGGCGCTGATCCAAAAGCTGCACGCGCCGCAGATCGGCCTGATTCCGATCGGCGACCGCTTCACCATGGGCCCGGAGAACGCCGCCGAGGCCTGCAACAGCTATCTCGATCTCGAGACCATCGTGCCGATCCACTGGGGCACCTTCCCGCTGCTCACCGGCAAGCCGGACACCTTCAAGGGCCTGGTCAAGCGCGGCGAGGTCAAGATCCTGCAGCCGGGTGAGCGCCTCAGCGCCTGAGCGCGTACCAAACCGGCCGGCTGGGCGGGTGCGTGCGACGTACCCGCCCTTTTTCTTGCCCTCGGTATTCAGTTATACGAAAACGATATGCAAAATCGTCGGGAGGATGGCGATGGGACGTCCAGGGATTTTCGGCCTGCTCGCGCTGGGCCTCGCGCTGAGCCTGCCGGGGCATGCCAACGAACCGGTCAATCTCACCGCCGAGCTGCCGTCGGTCACGGTCGAGACCGCCGATGGCCCGATCGAGATCCGGCGCAACCCGGACAACGACGCGCGTGTCAGTGACTACTACGCGCAGACCTCGCGCCCCTGCCCGCCCTTTTGCCTGCAGCCCATGGTGCCGGTGCCGGGCGTCGTGCCGATCGGCGAGCTCGAGCTGCTCACCTTCCTCGAGGCCGGCGAGGGCGTCTTGATCGATGCCCGCACCGAGGACTGGCATCTGGACGAAACCATCCCGGGTGCGGTGAACATCCCCTATGTCGAAATCACCCTGCGGCTTGACGAGCTCGGCTGCACCGGCGAGACCGGTGCCTGGGACTGCAGCGCGGCGAAGCCGGTCTGTTTGTTCTGCAACGGCCCCTGGTGCGGCCAGTCGCCGACCGCGATCCGCGCCATGGTGCGCGCGGGCTATCCGCCCGAGAAAATCCACTACTACCGCGCCGGCATGCAGGGCTGGAACGGCGTCGGCCTGACCACGGTAGCGGGCAGCCTCTAGCCCGCCTCTCGCCCGCCACTAGCCGGTGCGCAGGGCGGCCGGGGTCAGTGCCTCGGCCAGCGTGGCGGCATCGGTGATCGGTGCGCGGCAGACCGGTCCGACGCAGACATAGGCCGTCGGCTTGCCGTCCACCCCGGTCTTGCCGGCGGCCGGATGACCATCGGGCAGCGCGGCATCGGGCGCCAGGCGCAAGACGATGCGATCGGGCCAGGCGCTGCGGTCGATCACCCGGGCCAGGGCGTTGGTCGCATCGCTGGCCGGATCACCGATCAGGACGATCTGCACCGGCCGGTTCAGTACCAGGCTGGCCGACAGCAGGGCGCCATAGCCGCCGCCATTGCGCTGCACATCGCCGGCAAAGGCGCGCACGATGGTTTCGACGCGCGCGCGATAGGACGCGTCACCGGTCAGGGCATACAGCCGGGCGCAGGCCTCGGCGGCCAGGCCATTGCCGGACGGCGTCGGGCCGTCATGGGCGGTCACGGCGTGGATGAGGACATCGCTGGCCTGGTTGGACGTGAAACGAAACGCGCCGCTGTCGCTGGCGTAGTCGGCTTCGAGCACGGCCAGCCAGCGCTTGGCATCATCGAGATAGCGCGGCCCGCCGGTGGCCTCGTACAGGCTGAGGGCGGCCATGGCCATGGCGGCGTAGTCGTCGAGAAAGGCCAGCTCCAGGCGCTTGGCCGCGCGCCAGCTATGCATCAGGCGATCGCCGTCGGCCATTTCCTGCACGACGAAGGCATAGGCCTGGCCGGCCAGATCGAGCCAGGTGCGGTCGTCCAGGGCCAGAGCGGCATCGACGATGCCGGTGATCGCCAGGCCGTTCCAGTCGGCGAGCACCTTGTCGTCCAGCGCTGGGCGCACCCGCTGTTCACGTGCCTCGAACAGGCGCTTGCGCATGGCTGCGAGGGCCTCTTCGTCGGCCGGTTCGGCCAGGCCCTGGCTGTGCAGGCGATGGAGGATGCACGAGCCCTCCCAGTTGCCGCTGTAGCGCACGCCATAGGCCAGCTTGAAGCGCTCGGCATCGCCGGCGAGCAGGCGGTCGATCTCTTCCGCGCGCCAGACATAGAATTTGCCCTCTTCGCCGTCGCTGTCGGCATCGAGCGATGAGGCCAGGCCGCCGCCCTCGAGCTGCATCTCGCGTTGCAGCCAGCCCAGCGTCTCACGCATGCGCGCGGCAAACAGCGGGTCACCGGTCTCGGCATAGACCTTGGCCAGGGCGCTGAGATACTGGCCGTTGTCGTAAAGCATTTTCTCGAAATGCGGCACCAGCCAGGCGGCATCGACGCTGTAGCGCGCCAGGCCGCCGCCGAGATGGTCGTAAATGCCGCCCTGGCTCATGCGGTTCAGGGCGTACACGACACCCTGGTGCAGGTGGGCGTCGCCGCGCAGCTGGGCGATGCGCCAGATGAAGTCCATGACCGGGGCCTGCGGGAATTTCGGCGCCTGGCCGATGCCGCCATGGACGCCGTCGAGCATGTCGCCCAGCCGCTGCGCGACCAGCGTGGCGCTGGCGAGCGAGATGTCGAAGCCGGCCTGCGGGCTTTCCAGGCGCTGCAGGGCCTCGTGCAGCTGGCGGCCATTGCTGAGCGCCTTGTCACGCTCGCTCGCCCAGATGCGCTGCACGGCATCGAGCACTTCGCCGAAGCTCGGCCGGCCGTGGCGCCGCTCGGGCGGGAAATAGGTGCCGCCAAAGAACGGCGCGCCGTCTGGTGTCAGAAACATGGTCAATGGCCAGCCGCCGTGTTCACCGAACATGGCCAGAGCTTGCTGATAGATCGCATCCAGGTCCGGCCGCTCTTCGCGGTCGACCTTGATGTTGACGAAATCGGCGTTCATGCGCGCGGCGGTGGTGTCGTCCTCGAAGCTCTCATGGGCCATGACGTGGCACCAGTGGCAGGCGGCATAGCCGACCGACAGCAGGATCGGCTTGTCCTCGTCGCGCGCCTGGGCCAGGGCTTTGGCATCCCAGGGCTGCCAGTCGACCGGGTTCGCCGCGTGCTGCAGGAGATAGGGGCTGGTGGCGTCGGCGAGGCGATTGGTCATGGCGGCGTGCGTCCTTGGATTGGAGATGGCTGGCGGGCGCGCTATGCTTGCCTGTGCGTGAACGGGCGTCGGGACAGGGAGCCGGGGCGCTCGCGCTGTCCACCGTCCGCGTCCGGCATATGGGGCGCGTCCGTCGTCATCGCCATGAGGTTTGGGCCATGAAGGTTAATATCGAGATCGATTGCACGCCGGAGGAGGCCCGCACGTTCTTTGGCCTGCCGGATGTCCAGCCCATGCAGGCGCGCCTGATCGAGGATCTCGAGCAGCGCATCAAGCACAGCATGGAAGTGACCGACCCGAAGACGCTGATGGACACCTGGCTGCCGCTCAACATGAAAAGCCTGGAGCAGATGCAGGGCTTGTGGGCGCAGTTCCTGCAAAACGCCGCCGACAACATGTCGAGCTCGTCGAAAAAGCGCTAGCCCTTGAGCACGGCGGTATCGGGCGCGGCCACGATCTTCGCGCCGGCGACGCCGGCCGGCAAAAGCGGCGTGGCGGTGATCCGCGTCTCCGGTCCGGCGGCGGCGTCCGCCTGCCAAGCGCTGACCGGCGCGCCACCGCCGCCGGCGCGGCAGGCCCGGTTGCGCCGGCTGCACGATCGCGACGGCCGACCCGTCGATGCCGGGCTGATCCTGTGGTTTCCGGCGCCCGCCAGTTTCACCGGTGACGATGTCCTCGAGCTGCAGTGTCACGGCGCACCGGCCGTGCGCGCAGCCCTGCTGCAAGCCCTGGGCGCCCTGCCCGGCCTCGCGCCGGCGGAACCCGGTGCCTTCGCGCGCCGGGCGTTCGTCAATGGCAAGCTCGATCTGAGCGCGCTCGAAGGTCTGGCCGATCTGATCGATGCCGAGACCCGGGCGCAGGCGCGCCAGGCCTTTCGCCAGCTCGATGGCGGCCTGCGCGACAAGGTCGAGCACTGGCGCGAGCAGCTTCTGCAGGCCCTGGCCTGGCTGGAAGCCGACATCGACTTCGGCGCCGATGAAGGCGATGTGCCGGCGGCGCTGCAGGCCCGTGCCATGCCGGTGGTGGCCGGCGTCGCCCGGGCCATCGACGCTGCCCTTGCCGGCATGGATCGGGCCGAGCGCTTGCGCGAAGGGCTGGTGGCGGTCCTGGTCGGTGCCCCCAATGCCGGCAAGAGCACGCTGTTGAACGCCCTGGCCGGGCGCGAGGTGGCGATTGTCACGCCCGAGGCCGGCACGACGCGCGATTTGCTGGAGGTTGGCCTCGAGTTGAACGGCTTTCCGGTGACCGTCATCGACGGCGCCGGCGTGCGCGCGGCGGCCAGTGCCATCGAGGAGGAGGGTGTGCGCCGCCTGCTGGCGCGAGCCGATCAGGCCGATCTGCGCGTCCTTGTGTTGGACGGCGCTAAGCCGCTCGCCCTGCCGGCGTTGGTCGGCCCTGGCTTGGAGGCGCGCGATCTGCTGGTGGCGACCAAGGCCGATCTGGCGGTCCGGTCACGCCCGACGCGTTTCCGCGGCGAGCCGGTGCTCTGGCTTTCGGCGCACAGCGGCGACGGGCTGCCAGCCCTGTTGCAGGTGCTGGCGGGCGCGGCCGAAGCGGGGCTGGCGAGCGGCGACCAGGCGGCCTTCAACCGCGAACGCCATCGGCATGCCTTGAGCGACGCCCGCCAGGCGCTGGGTCAGTTTCTCGATGCCGCCGGCGCGCCCGAAGCCGAAGTGGCGCTGCTGGCCGAGGAGCTGCGCCTGGCTGTGCGGGCGATTGGCCGGTTGACCGGGCGTGTCGGCGTCGACGACATGCTCGATCGCCTGTTTGCCAGCTTCTGCATCGGCAAGTGAACGTGTTTCACGTGAAACAAAGGCGCCCCCCTGCCCCGCCGACGTGGTGTGTTTCACGTGAAACAGAGGCCCGGCGCGGTGCCTGTTTCACGTGAAACATCGCCTGGCGATCAGCGCAGGCGGTGCGGATGACCGATATGCGTGTTGCTCAGATCGCCCGGCACCGGCCGATCCGGGTAGGCCGGGGCGCCGTCGGGCATGCGCAGGACGCGCTGCGGGAACGGCACCTCGATGCCCTCCTCGCGGAAGCGCTTGTCGATTTCGAAACGGATATCGCTGGCGATGAACAGCACCCAGGTGACCTCGTTGGTGAAGCAGCGCAGCTCGAGTTTGATGTCGTATTCACCGAACGCCATGAACACGACGTAGGGTTCGTACGGGCCACGCCGGCTGATCACGCGCGGGTGCAGCCGGGCGATTTCCACGAGCATGTCGCGCACCCGCGCCGGATCGGTATCGACCGCGATGCGCACCGGGATCTCGATGCGGCCGAGCTTGTCGCGGTGGGTCCAGTTGTGCACCGCCTGGGAGAGAATGTCGGCGTTCGGCACGATCACCGAGGCCATCTGCCAGGTCTGGATCTCGGTGGCGCGGATGCTGATCTGCTTCACGAAGCCCTCATGCTGACCGACCACCACCCAGTCGCCGATTTTGATCGGCCGCTCGATCAGCAAAATGATGCCGGACACGAAATTGTTGACGATATTCTGCAGGCCAAAGCCGATGCCGACTGACAACGCGCCGGCGACGATGGCGAGCTGCGCCAGGCTGATGCCCATGGCGCCGATGGCGACCACACCGGCAATCAGGATGCCGACAAAGCCGAGGCCGGCGGCGAGCGATTGGGCAACGCCGGGATCGACGTCACTGCCGGCCGTGCGCAGGGTCAGCGCGCGCTGCAGCAGGCGGGTGATGCCCAGGACGAGCACGAAAGCGGCGACGGCGGCGAACAGATCGATCGGTGACAGCGTGACTGTGCCGATGGTGAAGCCGAGGAACGCCTGGCTGGTCCAGAAGGCGACCTCTTCGAACGGCACGCCCCAGATCGAAACGATGGTCAGCGCGGCGATGACGAAGGCGCTCAGGTCGAGCAGGCCGAAGGCGAAGGTTTTCAGCCGGTGGCTGGTCCGCTCGGCCAGGTTGAGCTGCACGCGCGTGGCCTTGCTGTCGCACAGGGCGATGATGGCGTCACGCAACAGGCCGCGCGTGAGGTAGATCAAGGTGATCGCGCCGACGCTGCCGAACAGAGCCCGGAAGATGTGCTGGCAGAGCGCGGTATAGCCGATCAGGCCGGCAACGAAGCCAGCCACGGCCATGCCGATCATCACCCAGCGCACGATGTTCCATAGGGTTTCGACCAGGTTGAAGCGCCGGTCGCCGGTATCGCCTAGGACTGCGAGCTCTTCCTCACTGATGAACTCGCTGTCGGCGTCACTGTCGTCGACCGCGACGAACCAGACGTGCCGCTGCATCAGGGCGATAAACCCGACCATGGCGAAGCCGGAAAGCAGCGCGATGACGATGGCGCCGACGTCCTGCGAGATGTAGGCATCGCTGCCGAGCTGGTAGAGAAAACCGTGCAGGCCGGTGCCCGTGGCCAGGACCAAGAGCAGGAAGCGGATGCGCCAGAGCAGGGCGCGCGCCATGTCCGACGTGTGGTAGCTCAGGCGCCACTCCGGCGCGTTCGGCACCAGCAGGGCCTGGGCCAGTGGCAGCATCAGCAGCATGAGCATGCCGCCCTGGTACAGGCTGATGAGCACCGCGCGCAGCAAGGGCTCTTCGATATCAGCGACCGTGAGCAGTACGGCGGTCAGCAGCGAGAGGACGGTGGCCGGGATCAGGCCGCGGGCCAGCGTCTCGCTTACCGCCGCCAGCAGCCGGCGTATGTAGCCGGGCCGGGTGACCGCCGGGTCGCGGCCGCCGATGCGCAGCAGCACGCGCTTGAGCACGTAGCCGGCACCGAGAATCAGCGTGGCGAAGAAGCCGCCCGCGATCAGCGTCGCCACCGAGCGCCGTGAGTCCGGCAAGGCGCGCCACCAGCGCGCCGGCGATGCGACGAGCTCGTCGGTGCGTCTGATCACATCCTGGCTGGCGTGCAGCCAGGTGGTGTAATCGAGCGGCGAGGGCCCGCGGCGCGACAGGCGGGACACGATGTCGTCGCGCAAGAGCTTGGCGAGCGCCAGGGAAAGCTCATCATAGCGGGTCAGCGCCAGTTGCGCTGCCGCCAGGCGATTGCGCGCGTCGGCCAACTCTTCGTTGTACTGGCTGATTTCCTTGCGCAGCGCCGGGGATTGCGGGCTGTCTTCCTCGCTCGGTCCTTTCAGGGCGGCGAGGCGGCGTTCCAGGGAACTGATCTCGCCCTGGATGGAATCGCGCGCCGCCGAGGCCTCGGCCTGGATGGTGGCGAGTGCCCGGCGATAGCGCTCGGACCGTTCCGTATCGAGCTCGCCGCCGCGCGCATAAGCCTGAATCCGGTCCAGGGTCGGCTGCCAGCGGTCGGTCAGTGTCTCGACGGTGGCGCGGTGATCGAGCGGTGGCCGGGCGGTCTCGGTTTCCGCCGGCGAGGCGGCGGCCTCGGTATCGCCGGGGCTCTCGGGCGTGTCGGTTTGGGCCTGCGCCGCGCCCACGCTCAGCACCAGGACGAGCGCGACCAGCCAGGCGAGCCAACCTGCCGCAGGCGGCGTGATTCGTGCGTGCGCGCGGCGGCGCCGGACGGTCATGGCACGTTCTCCGCGCGGCGCGTCGCGGCGACATCGTGCAGATGGCGTTTGAGCTTGCCTTTTGGCGCGGCAACCCGGTCGAGGTCATGGCGCTTCAGCACGAGCAGGCGGCTGAAGCCGAGCGAGCGCACCGTGGCCACGCGCGGCGCGCCGGTCATCAAGGCAATCTCACCGACAACCTGGCCGCTGCCCAGGCGAATGCGCTTTTGCGCGCTGAAGAACACCTCGAGCGCGCCGGACACAATGAAATAGGCGCTGTCGCCGACCTCGCCGCGCCGGATGATGACTTCGCCCGGCGTGACCAGGCGCGGGCGCAAGCGTCCGGCCAGGGCGTGGCGCTCGCGCGCATCCAGCTCGGCGAAAAGGGGCACTTCGGCCATCATGTCCTCGACTTCCATCTGCAGATCGAGCGAAAGCGGCGTGCTGACCGTGCGTCGCCGCTTGCCGCTGTCACGGCGCAGATCGCGGGCCAGCTCGCCGCCGATGACGCCCTCGCCTTCGAGCGCTTCGATGGCGGCTTCTTCCATGCGCACGGCGGCGCGCGCGAGATAGCGGCGTGCGATCGCCGCGGCGTAGTCGGGATACTGCAAGCGCAAGGCCTCCAGGGCCTTTTCATCCTCGTCGAGGCGTGCGGTCAAGATCGCGCGCAGGCGGCGCGCACTGCGCGCGCTCAACAGCGGCACGAGACGGCTTTCGGCATAGCTGCGCAGTTCACGCAAGACGCGGCCGCGCGCGATCAGGACTTCGAAGCGCAAGGCGAGGCGTTCCGCCAGCGGCCAGTGCAGATGCAGTTTCACGTGAAACCACAAGGCCCAGCGGAACAGCCAGGTGAAGCCGAGCTGGGCGCGAGCGGCGCGCAGATAGCCCGGCACGCCGCGGGCGCGCAGGCTGTCCAGGAGTTCGCCGGTCTTGCGCAACAGGTGCAGCGCCGCCGGGCGCGACAGCGTCTGCTCGCCGAGCAGTTCGCCGTAGATGCTCAGTTCACGGCGCGTGGTCACGCTGAGCGCAAAGCCGAGATCGTCGTCCGGCGCCGCCGTCACAACGGTCGCGGCATCGGCGCGGGCGGCCGTCGATTTGCCGGCACGATCCCGGCGCACTGGAAGGTTCTGGCGGTCGTCATAGTCCGCGCGAATATCGGCCAGGGTGTCGTCGTCCAGGCGATAGGCCGCGGCAGTGTGCGCCAGGCGTTCGCGGATCTCGCCGCGTGTCATGGCCAGGACGCGGGCACGCATCGCCCGTTCCTGCGGGCTCAGGCGGTTCAGGCCGAGCGCGCGGATCAGCCAGCGCAGGCTGGTGCCCTGGACGATCAGCGTGAACAGGACATAGGCGCTGGCGAGCGCGGCCAGATAGGCCTGATCCGTGGCGCTGACCGCACTGGAGCTGCCCAGGGCCAGGGCCAGGACCAAGGTGACCGCGCCGCGCATGCCGCCCCAGAGCATGACCGCGCGATAGCGATGATCGACGGCATTGGCCAGGCCGAGCAGGTGCATGGCCGGCAACAGGCCCCAGAGGATCGCCGCGCGCGCGGCCAGCGTGGCGATGACCGTGACCGCCAGGCCGGGGATGATGGCCGGTCCGACCTGGTACAACGCGCCGGGAATGCGGATCGAGGCGAGCACAATGATCAGCACGCTCGACCAGAACGCCAGCTGGTCCCAGATCATCAGGACATCACCGGCGGCGCGCTGGTCCCAGCGCACACGCAGGCGGCCGCCGAACACCAGACCGGCCATGACCACGGCGACGACGCCGGAGACCTTGGCCACGTCGTTGGCGAGAAAATAGACCAGATAGCACAGCGCGACGCTGAGCGTGGCCAGGGCGTCGCGTTGGCGCATCAAGGCAAAGGCGAGCGAGCTGGCGATCAGGCCACCGATCAGGCCGATGGCTGCACCGCCGATGAACTGGGCGAAAAAGCCAAGCGTGCCGCGCAGGAGATCGGCCTGCGCCTCGCCGGTGAGGATGCTCAAGAACAGCGTCGCCAGGACGATGGCGGCGGCGTCATTGAGCAGGCTTTCGCCCTCGACGATGGTGCGCAGGCGGCCGGGCGCGCCGACATCGCGAAACACGGCAATGACCGCGACCGGATCGGTGGTCGCGACCACGGCGCCGAGCAGCAGCGCGAGCGCCAGGCTGACGCCGGTGGTCCAGGCCAGACCATAGCCGACGGCCAGCGTGGTGACGAACACGGCGACCACGGCGAGCAGGACGATCGGGCCGAGATCGTCGAGAATATCGCGGTAATCGAGCGACAGCGCGCTCTGAAAGAGCAAAGCGGGCAGGAAAAAGAACAGAAACCAGCCGGGATCGAGGGTGACCGACACCAGGCCGCGCAGCCAGTCGCCGATCAGCGCGTTGTCGAGACCGAGCCCGCTGCGCGCGGCCATGCCGATGGCCGTGCCGACCAAGGCGAGAAGGACGGGCAGGGGCAGGCCCAGGCGCCGGGCGAGCGGCGGCAGACAGGCGACCAGGGCCAGCAAGCCAGCGATGGAAAACAGGCCAGTCCCGGTCACGTGCGCTCCTCAAACCCGCCACTGCGCCCGCCAACCTAGCGGCCGATCAGGTCGCGGCCCAGCCCATCCACGACGTTGACGCCTAGCGGCCCTTGACGCACATAGCGGCCATGAACCACGCATTCGATGTCCTTGTCATTGGTGGCGGCCATGCCGGTTGCGAAGCTGCGGCGGCGGCGGCGCGTCTCGGCGCGCGCACCGGCCTGCTGACGCACAAGCTGGCGACCATCGGCACCATGTCGTGCAATCCGGCGATTGGCGGCCTCGGGCGCGGGCATCTGGTGCGTGAGGTCGACGCGCTCGATGGTTTGATCGGCCGAGCGATCGATGCCGCCGGCATCCAGTTTCGCGTCCTGAACCGCTCACGGGGGCCCGCAACCCGCGGCCCGCGCGCCCAGGCCGATCGCGAACTCTACCGTAAGGCTGTGCGCGCGCTGCTCGAGGCCCAGGCCGGGCTCGCATTGATCGAAGGTGCCGCCGGCGACCTGCTGTTCGCTGAGGATGGCCGGGTCACCGGCGTGATCAGCGAAGACGGTCGAACCCTGCATGCCGGCGCGGTGGTGCTGACCACGGGCACCTTCCTTCGTGGCGAGATCCATCTGGGCACGGAGCGTTGGCCGGCCGGCCGGGTCGGCGATGCGCCGGCGATGCGCTTGGCGCACAGCCTCGAACGCCGCGGCTTTCCCATGGCACGTCTGAAAACCGGCACGCCGCCGCGTGTGGACGGGCGCACGATCGACGTGGCGGCGCTGGCGCCTCAGCTTGGCGATGAACCGGCCGAGCCCTTGTCGTTCATGACCGCAGTCCTGCCGCAAGCGCAGATCGCCTGTCACATCACCCACACCAATGCGGCGGTGCATGCGTTGATCCGGGGGAATCTGGACCGGGCGCCGATGTATAGCGGCCAGATTGACGGTACCGGGGTGCGCTATTGTCCGTCGATCGAGGACAAGGTCGTCCGTTTTGCGGACCGCGAGCGCCATCAGATCTTTCTCGAGCCGGAAGGCTACGACACACCGGTGGTCTATCCGAACGGTATCTCGACCTCCCTGCCCCGTGAGGTGCAGGCCGGCATGATCCGGCTGATTGCCGGCCTCGAGCATGCCTCCATGCTGCAGCCCGGCTACGCCATCGAGTACGACCACATCGATCCGCGCGATCTGGGCGCCGATCTGCAGAGCGCGCGCGTGCCAGGATTGTTCCTGGCCGGCCAGATCAATGGCACCACCGGCTACGAGGAGGCCGCGGCCCAGGGCGTTGTCGCCGGGTTGAATGCGGCCTTGCTGGCGGCCGGCAGCGCGCCGTTCCGGCTCGACCGGGCCGACGGCTTCATCGGCGTCATGATCGATGATCTGACCACGCTGGGTGTCAGCGAGCCCTATCGCATGTTCACGTCGCGCGCCGAGTACCGGCTGAGCCAGCGCGCTGACAATGCCGATCTGCGCCTGACGCCGCTGGGCAGGCGCCTGGGTTGTATCGGCCCGGAACGGCGGGTTGCGTTTGCCGCCAAGCAGGCGGCGCTCGAGCGCGCCCGCTCTGTGCTCAGTGCGCGGAGCCTGACCCCGAACCAGGCGGCGGCACACGGCCTGACGCTGGTGCAGGACGGCGTGCGGCGGACGGCGATCGATCTGTTGCGCTATCCGCAGGTCGATCGCGCCATGCTGTGCCGGATCTGGCCCGAGCTCAACGAGCTGCGTGTCGATGTCGTCGAGCAGATCGCGATCGAAGCGCGCTATGCCGGCTACCTCGCCAGGCAACGGGAGGACATGGCGGCATTTCGCCAGGACGACGGCCTGCTCTTGCCCGGCGATCTCGATCTCGCCGCCCTGCCCGGCCTGAGCAGCGAACTGCGCCACCGGCTCAGCGCCGCGCGGCCGCGCAGTCTCGGTGCAGCCGCGCGCGTGCCCGGCATCACCCCAGCGGCCCTGAGCCTGTTGTACCGGCATGCCAAACGGGCCGTGGCGTGAGCGAAACCCCGCCGCCGGCGGTGGCCGACGCGCTACGCACGCTGGATGTTTCACGTGAAACAATCGATCGACTGGCGTGCTACGTCCACGAGCTGCGCACCTGGCAACGCGCCATCAACCTGGTCGGCCCGGCGACGCTGGACGATGCCTGGCGGCGTCATGTCCTGGATTGCGCCCAGCTCCTGCGCTGGCTGCCGTCGCGCCAGGCCGTGATCGCCGACATGGGCAGCGGGGCCGGCCTGCCGGGCATGATTCTGGCGCTGTGCGGCTGCACGCGGGTGCATCTGATCGAATCGGACCAGCGCAAGGCGGCCTTCCTGCGCCATGTCGCGCGTGTCTGCGACATTACGCCGATGTTTCACGTGAAACGCCTGGAAGCGGTCGGCAACCTGCAGGCCGACATCGTCACGGCGCGCGCGCTCGCGCCGCTCGAGCATCTGCTCGGCTATGCCGCGCCGCTGCTGGCAGCCCATGGCCACGGCCTGTTTCTCAAAGGCGCCCGCGCGCAATCGGAATTGACCGCCGCCCGTCAGCGTTGGCATATCACGGTGACGCAACACCCCAGCCTGAGCGACCCGGCCGGCGTGATCCTGGACATTGCGGAGATCCACCCTGTCTGAGCCGACGACAGCCACGCGCCGCGGGCCCCGCGTGCTCGCCATCGCTAATCAAAAAGGCGGCGTCGGCAAGACCACGACCGCCGTTAACCTGGCAACCTCCCTGGCAGAAAACGGTCAGCGCGTCCTGGTCATCGATTTCGATCCCCAGGGCAACGCCAGCACCGGCTTCGGTATCGAGAGCGCCGCACGGACGACCACGGCCTATGATGTCATCGTCGGCGAGGCGCGCCTGCGCGAGGCGATCATCGCCACCGAAGTCGAGCGCGTCGAGCTGGTGCCGTCGACGGTCGATCTGTCCGGCGCCGAAGTGCAGTTGCTGCAGCACAAGCGGCGCGCGTATGTCTTGCGCGATGCCCTGGCGGAACTCGACGACACCTCCGATACCATCCTGATTGACTGCCCGCCGTCACTTGGCACGCTGACGGTCAATGCGCTGGTCGCGGCCGATGCCGTGCTCGTGCCGCTGCAATGTGAATTTTTTGCGCTCGAAGGGCTCAGTCTGTTGGTGCGCACCATCGAACGTGTCCGGGCAGGCTTCAATCGCGGGTTGCATATCTATGGCATCCTGCTCACGATGTATGATAAACGGAACAAGTTGTCCGAGCAGGTCGCTGCCGATGTTCGCGGTTTTCTCGGATCACGTGTGTTTGAGACGGTGATCCCGCGCAATGTGCGCGTGTCTGAGGCGCCCTCTCACGGCAAGCCCGTGCTGCTGTACGATCGCACCAGCATGGGCGCGATCGCATACACGGCGCTGGCCGCTGAGATCTTGAAGCGCGAGCAGGCATCGCCAGTGGTGCGCGCGTCCAGGTAGAAGGCCGATGCCATGGCCGCATGGTCGAGGTGGTGGCGTCAACGCAAGGAGACGGAGCGCGACATGAGCAATCAGGGCGACGGCACGGCGCGCAAGCGTGGCCTGGGCATGGGCTTGTCGGCCCTGCTCGGCACGCCGGACGATGATCTGGCGCAAGCCCTTGACGGCGCCGAGATGCCGGCGCGCGCCGAGGCCGGCGCCATTCCGACCCTGCCCGTCGCGCAGCTCGAGCCGTCGCCGTTCCAGCCGCGCGAGCATTTCGACAAGGACGAACTCGAGGCGCTGGCGGAATCCATCCGCGCCCACGGCATCATGCAGCCGCTGGTCGTCCGGCCTGCGCCGGGCGAGGCGCGGCTCTACCAGATCATCGCCGGCGAACGCCGCTGGCGCGCCGCGCAGATCGCTGGCCTGCACGAGGTGCCGGTGGTCATCCGCGCGCTAAGCGATACGGATGCCTTGCAGATCGCACTGATCGAGAACCTGCAGCGCCAGGATCTGTCGCCGTTCGAAGAGGCCACGGCCTACCGCCGGTTGATCGACGAATTCGGTTGCACGCAGGAGGCGCTCGCCGGCGTGCTCGGCAAGAGCCGGGCGCATATCGCCAACTGCATGCGTCTGCTCAATCTGCCCAGCACCGTGCGCCGCCATGTCGAAGAGGGCCGCCTGAGCGCCGGCCATGCCCGCGCCCTGCTCGGCGCCGATGTCCCCGGTTGTCTGGCGAGCATCGCGATTGGCAATGATATGAGCGTGCGCGAGACGGAAGAGCTGGTGCGCGAGGCCGCGCGGATCGCCGCCGGTGAGGACGCCGCGATCAAGCAGCCCAAGCCGCGCGACGCCAATATCGTCGCGCTCGAAGAAGAACTCGGCTCGCATCTCGGCTTGCGGGTCGATATCAAGCCAAAAGGGCGGGGCCAGAGCGGCATCATCAGCCTGCGCTACAGCACCCTCGATCAGCTCGACGACGTCCTCACCCGCCTGCGCGCCTTCGGCCCGCGCTAGCCGGCAAGCGCGATCGCGCCATGTGCCGGGTCGCTGGTCCGATCGGTCGCTAGCTACCGCCGGCGCTCGAACCGGTTCCGCCAACCCCGCGTGCAGCGTGAAAGCGCGGGATGAACACGGCGCCGACCGGCGCGGGGCAGGCCTCGCTGGCGACCGTCCGCTCGATCCGGCGGGTCTCGAAATAAACGTTGGGGTTGGGCACGGTCGGCAACAGGCGCAGCGGCTCGTCGACCACGGCCGGGTTCGGGCAAAGGACACCGTAGGACACCCAATAGGGCCGGTTCAGCGAATCCTGCGGCAGGCGCTCGGAAAAGCGCAGGAAGCCGAGGCATTGCACGCCGATCTCGTCCAGGTCGAAGGTCTCGTAGGCAATCGGTTTGCCGAGCCGTTCGGTCCGGCCGCTTTGCCGGTTGCTGACGCTGACGTCGCTGGGCAGCAGAGCCGGCAGGTAGCTGCCCGGCCCGCTCGGCCTGATCACCTGGCCGAGCCCGCCCTGGACGAAGACGATGCGTGCGAAACTGTCGCCACCGACATACTCGGCGACATCGACCCGCGTGCCGGTGCGCGCATTATAGGCCGCATAGGTGCACGGCCGCACGCCGAGCGCGGCACCGCTCGACCATAGCGCCAGGCTGTCTTCGCTCGGGATCGCCTTGAAGTCGTAGCCGTCCGGATCGAGGCCGATAGCGCTGCAGCCCGCCACGACGGCCAGGCCAAAAGCGGCAGCGGCCGCGCGCCGGAACGCGAGGCGACCGATCATGATGCGGGCAGCGCCGCCTGGCGCTTCTCGGCGATGATCTGGCGCACCAGCGGCGCGGCCTCATCGGCGCTCATGCCAATGCGCAGCCGGTCGTCATAGAGCACCTGGAGCAGGAGCTCGTCATGCCAGGTCATGGTGCGAAACTCCTGATCATCGTTGAAAATCGACGGCCGCACGCGGTCATTGTCGTTCGGCAAGCCCATGAGCTGGACCATTTCCTCCTCGATGCAGGCCGGCAAAATGCCGCCATCGATGTCGGCGGACACGACGATCATGCCGGATGCGATCGCGCCGGCCTCGTCGGTGGCATAGCCGGCAAAGCAGAAATCGCGATCACCGAGCAGATGGCTCCAGCGCAAGATCGCCTGGCCGACCTCCATGATGCCGCGCTCGGCCAGGGCGCTGCGAAAAGCCTCGGCGTCGTTGAACGGCACGCTGAACAAAGTGACATTGGCGCTCGGGTCATTGTGCCCGACAAAGCCGACCGGATGGCCGGTCAAATGCTGGATGCGCACGGCGTTCCGCGCCGTCAGCTCGATCCAGTGCGGATCGTCGGTGAGCACGCGCATGCGGATCGGTTCGCGCCACTTGACCAGCGGATGCGTGCCGCTGACGAACTCGTTGCGCGTGGCGATGGTCATGAAATTGGCGGCGAGCTGGGTGTCGCTAAGCTGGATGGCGTCGGCGGGATCGACCGCAGGTGGCGCGCTGGCGCAGCCCATGACACCGGCGATGGCGCCGAGCAGGGCAAAACGGCACAGAGGTCGGATCATAACGTGCGGTCCCGGCGTGAACTGTCCGGCAGGATATGGAGGGCGTTGATGAGCACGCCAAGCTGCGCCGGCGTGATCGAGGCGTCGCGTTGACAATAGAGCACGTGGATGAAGCCGCTCGGCGCCGTCGCGGTTTCAACGTCTGCCGCGTGCTGCCACGCCGTGCCGGCACACGTCAAGGGTGTGTCCTCAAGCCGTCCCAGGCGATAGCTCGCCACCCCGTCCGGGCCGGCGACATAGCCGTCATCACGCCAGGAAATCCGGCCGATGGGACGAGCAAGGGCATCAAGCCCGGCGATAAACAGGCGTTCGTTCAAGACCAGACTTCCGGGACGTTCACTCAGCGTGATTTTGGCGAAGGCGTCGGCATTGGTAAAGGTCGCGACCTCGATACGGCCATCCAGGAGCGCGCCGTGGGCATGTTGTCGGCTCGCCGTCGCTGCGTGAAAGGCGGGCAGATCGAGCCGGATGCGGCTGTCAGCCGGGGCAAGCGGGCTTAGGCGCTCGCTGGCCGGGAACGGCTCGCTCGCGGGCGCGGCGGTGCACGCCGCCAGGCAGAGCAGGGCGAGCGCAAGCCATCGGCCAGGACCGAGCCCGCTCAGCGGCAACGCCGCCGCCTCTCAACCATTAGGCAACAGGCCCGCCACAGTCGCTGCCGAGGGCGCGCACGCTCAGTAGATCATGCCAAGCTCGAGCTGGGCCTCTTCGGTCATCATCGACGGGTTCCAGGGCGGCTCCCAGACGATGTCGATGGTGCAGCCATTGACGCCGTCGACGGTCTCGACCTTGTACTTGACCTCTTCCGGCAGGGTCTCGGCGACCGGGCAATGCGGCGAGGTCAAGGTCATGTCGACGCGCACGGCATTGTCATCCTCGACGTCGATCTTGTAGATCAGGCCCAGATCATAGATGTTGACCGGTATTTCCGGGTCGTAGATATCGCGCAGCTTATTGATGATGCGCTCGCCCAGATCATTCAGTTCCGTCTGGCGATCGGCGCTGACCGGATTGCCGTCTTGATCGAGCATGACGTCGTCTTGCGGCGCCTGGCTGGTGTCATGCGCCGGCTCGGCCGGCTCATCCAGGAAGGCGGCGGCTTTTTCCACGGCGGGATCGTTACGCTCGGACATGGCTGCGGCTCCCCTCAGGCGAACATGTCAGCGACACGGCGCAGGCTCTTGACCAACGCATCGATATCTTCGGTTGTGTTGTACATGCCCAGAGAAACGCGGGCGGTCGCACCATCGCCAAGCTGCTCAACGATCGGTTGGGCGCAGTGATGGCCGGCGCGAATGGCGATGCCGTCGAGATCGAGCAGGGTGCCGATGTCGTGCGGGTGCGCGCCCGCCATGGTGAACGAGATCACGCTGGCCTTGGCTGGCGCCTCGCCAATGACTTTCAGACCCGGCACCTGGCGCACGGCACGCTCGGCATAGGCGAGCAGCTCGGCCTCGTAGGCGGCGATGCGCTCGAGCCCGAGTTCCTGCAAGAAGGTTAACGCTTCGCCCAGCGCGATGGCCCCGGCGATGTCCGGCGTGCCGGCTTCGAACTTGTAGGGCAGGTCGTTGAACACGGTCTTGTCGAAACTGACCGACAGGATCATGTCCCCGCCACCCTGATAGGGCGGCATGGCCTCGAGCAGGTGCTCCTTGCCGTACAGCACGCCGATGCCGGCCGGGGCATAGGTCTTGTGGCCGGAAAAGACCAGAAAATCGCAATCGAGCGCCTGGACATCGACCGGCATGTGCTGCACCGCCTGGGCGGCGTCGAGCAGCACCGGCACGCCTTTGGCGTGGGCCAGGCTGATCACGGTTTCCACCGGATTGATCGTGCCCAGGACGTTCGACACCCAGGTCAGCGCCACGAGCTTGACCCGGTCATCGAGCAGCGCGTCGAAGGCGTCCATGTCGAGCTCGCCGAGCGAGGTCACCGGCACAACCCTGAGTTCTATGCCGATCTGGTCGCGCAGAAGCTGCCACGGCACGATATTGGCGTGGTGCTCCATGGCCGAGATGAGCACGGCGTCGCCCGCCTGCAGGTTGGTGCGGCCGTAGGATTGCGCCACCAGGTTGATGGCTTCGGTCGCGCCGCGGGTGAAAATGATCTCATGCGCCTGCGCGGCATTGAGATAGCGGCGGACCGTTTCGCGCGCCGCCTCGTGCATCTCCGTGGCGTCCTGGCTGAGCTCATACACGCCGCGATGGATGTTGGCGTATTCGTGGGCGTAAAAGCGGTTGAGGCGCTCAATGACCCGCTGCGGCTTCTGGGCGCTGGCGCCGGTATCCAGATAGACGAGCGGCCGGCCATGCATGGTCGTGTCGAAAATCGGAAACTGCGCGCGCACGGCTTCGACATCGAAGTCGCTTTTCAGCGGACTTGGCATGGCCGTGCGCGCACTCGACAGGGTATCGCTCATCATATCATCCCGAGGCGCCGGCGCCGCCGCGCTCACGCCATCTCTTTCAGGCTTTCGCCGCCCGGCAGGTGGTCGAGCAGGGCGTTGCGCGCCATCAGGCGCGTGTTGTCGTCAGCAAAACGTTCGAGCACATCGCCGACGAACGCATATGTCATCAGCGAGCGCGCCGTCACCAAATCGATGCCGCGCGAGCGCAAGTAAAACAGCTCGCTGTCCTCGAGTTCGCCCGCGGTCGCGCCATGCGAACACTTGACGTCGTCGGCGTAGATTTCGAGCTCAGGCTTGGTGTTGACCTGAACATCCGGCGAAAGTAGCAGGTTGTTGTTGCTCTGATAGGCGTTGGTCTTCTGCGCACCCGGGTAGACGTGGATCTTGCCGGCGAAGTTGTTGGTCGCCCGATCGGTGAGCACCGCCTTGTAGTGCTGATCGCTGGTGCAATCCGCCGCCTTGTGGTCGACCTTGATGACATTGTCGACCATCTGGATGCCGCGCGCGAACACCATACCGTTCAGCCCGACATGCGCCTGGCCGCCGTCGATCTCGGCCAGGGTCTCGTTGCGCGTCAGCGCCCCGCTGAAGCAGGCAAGTGTCTGATCGTAATGGCTTTCTGCGGCGGCGCGCAGGTGCATGCGGCCGATGAACGTACCGTTGGCGGCGCCGAGCTGCACGCGGTCATGCTTGAGCCGGGCCTGCACGCCGAGGTTGACGTGGTTGACCAGATTGGTCACCGGCGCGCGTTCGTCGAGGCGGACATGGGTCTCGATCAAGGTGAGCTGCGCCGCATCGTCGAGCTGGATGATGTTGCGCGGGCTGGCCAGACCGTCGGCTTGGTCGCCGGTCGTGACGAACAGGAGCTGCAACGGCACCGGCGGCGTGCGGCTGGCTTCGACGTGGATGTAAGCACCACCGGTGCACAACGCCACGTTGAGACAATCGAGAGCGCGCTCGCTGCCCTGATCGGTGAAATGGAAGGCCAAGCGCTCGGCCTGGCTCTCGAGCGCGTCCGCCAGATTGGTCACCGTGGCGCCCTCGATCCGGGCCAGATCGGACAGGCCGGCGGCGAAATGGCCGTTGATGAACACCAGGCGATAGGCGAGCGGCACCAGAAACGGCGCCAGCTCCGCCTCGCTGACCTCAGCTGGCTGGGCGAGCGTCAGCGGCGCGGCCGCAAGCTCGGTGAGATTGGTGTATTTCCACGCTTCGACACGCTGGGTCGGCCAACCCAACGCCATGAAACGCTTGAAGTTTTCCTGACGCAGCGTGCTCAGCCAGCCGATCTGGCTGCCAGCCAGACCGGTCCGGGCCTGATCGAACAGGCCGACCAGGGCGTCGTGCGGTTCGATACGTTTCGGGCGTAGCGCCATGATGCTCGACCTCCGCCCTATGCCGCGTGCTGCTGGTCGAGGCCGAGCTCGCTGAGCAGCTCGCCATAGCCCTTGGACTCCAGCTCCTGGGCGAGGTGCTTGTCGCCGGACTGGACGATGCGGCCCGCAACCAGAACGTGCACAAAGTCGGGCACGATATACTCGAGTAAGCGCTGGTAGTGGGTGATCACCAGGATGCCGCGCTCCGGGCTGCGCAGCGCGTTGACGCCATCAGACACCGTGCGCAGGGCATCGATGTCGAGGCCGCTGTCGGTCTCGTCGAGGACGCACAAGCGCGGCTCGAGCAACGCCATCTGCAGGATTTCGTTGCGCTTTTTCTCGCCGCCCGAGAAGCCGGAATTGACGTTGCGCTTGAGCAGATCCGGCCGGATGCCGACCAGCTTGGCCTTTTCACGCGCGAGCTTCATGAAGCTGGCGGCGTCGATTTCCTCTTCGCCGCGCGCGGTGCGCACGGCGTTCAGGGCCGTGCGCATGAAATACAGGTTGTTCACGCCCGGGATTTCCACCGGATACTGGAAGGCGAGAAACACGCCGGCCTGGGCGCGCTCGTCCGGCTCCATCTCCAAAAGATCCTCGCCATCGAAGGCGACGCTGCCGTCGGTCACCTCGTAGCCGTCGCGGCCGGCCAGGGTATAGCCCAGCGTGCTCTTGCCCGAACCGTTCGGGCCCATGATGGCATGCACTTCACCCGGCTTGATCTCGAGATCGAGGCCTTTCAGGATCTCTTTGTCGCCATCCTCGATGCGAACGTGCAAGTTTTTGATCTGCAACATGTTATCGTTTCCTTCCGGCGGCGTGCGCGGCCGCTGTCTCGTCGTGTTCGTGCCGCGGCGTCAGCTCAGCCGACCGAGCCCTCGAGGTTGATGGCGAGCAGCTTGCGCGCCTCGACGGCGAACTCCATGGGCAGCTCTTCCATGACCTCTTTGCAAAAGCCGTTGACGATCAGCGCCACCGCATCCTCTTCGCTCAAGCCGCGCTGGGTGCAGTAGAACATCTGGTCTTCGGAGATTTTCGAGGTGGTCGCCTCGTGCTCGACATTGGCCGTGCGGTTCTTGACCTCGATATACGGCACGGTGTGCGCGCCGCACTGGTCGCCGATCAGCATGCTGTCGCACTGGGTGTGGTTGCGAGAGTTGTCGGCACCCTTGAGCACGCGCACCAGGCCGCGATAGGTGCTGTCGGACTTGCCGGCCGAGATGCCCTTGGCGACGATGCGCGAGGTCGTGTTCTTGCCGATATGGATCATCTTGGTACCGGTATCGGCCTGCTGGAAGTTGTTGGTCAGCGCAACCGAGTAAAACTCGCCGCGTGAATTGTCGCCCTGCAGCACGCACGACGGGTATTTCCAGGTCACCGCCGAACCGGTCTCGACCTGCGTCCACGAGATCTTGGAATTCTTGCCGCGGCATATGCCACGCTTGGTGACGAAATTGTAGATGCCACCTTTACCGTTGTGATCGCCCGGGAACCAGTTTTGCACGGTCGAGTATTTGATTTCGGCATCATCCAGCGCGATCAGCTCGACGACGGCGGCGTGCAGCTGGTTTTCGTCGCGCTGCGGCGCCGTGCAGCCCTCGAGATACGAGACGTAGCTGCCTTTGTCGGCGATGATCAGCGTGCGCTCGAACTGGCCGGTGCCCTCGGCATTGATGCGGAAATAGGTCGACAGCTCCATCGGGCAGCGCACGCCCTCCGGCACATAGACGAACGAGCCGTCCGAGAACACCGCGCTGTTCAACGCGGCAAAGTAATTGTCGCCTTGTGGCACAACCGAGCCTAGATACTTGCGCACAAGCTCGGGATGATCCCGCACGGCTTCCGAAATCGAGCAGAAGATGATGCCGAGTTCTTCCAGCTTCTTCTTGAAGGTGGTTGCCACCGACACGCTGTCGAAGACGTAATCGACAGCAACGCCGGCGAGCATTTCCTGCTCGCGGATCGGAATGCCCAGCTTGTCGTAAGTCGCGCGGATTTCCGGATCGATGTCGTCCAGGCTCTGCGGCTTTTCCTTCTGGACCGGCGCAGCGTAATAACTGATCGCCTGAAAGTCGATCGGCGGATACTTGATTTTCTGCCAGTCGGGTTCTTCCATGGCCTCGAAGCGCTCGAGCGCCTGAAGACGCCATTCGGTCAACCAGGCGGGCTCTTCTTTCTTGGCACCGATGAAGCGAACGATATCGGTATTCAGACCGGGCGGTGCATATTCGGATTCAATATTGGTTGTGAAACCGTATTTATATTCACTACCGGTATATTCGCGAACTGTCTCTTCAGCTGTGGCCATCTATCCGCTCCGTCTGTTCCTGCACTGGCGCGACCTGGTGTGCGCCCGCTGTTCTGTTTACCCTTGTCTCGCCGCAATCCTGACGTCACCGACACCGAAGGCTGGCGGGATGGTGCTTGCCATTTCGCTCAAGGTGATGCCGTCCAGCGCATCGCGAATGGCGTCGTTGATGCGCTGCCAGTTGGTCGCTGCCGGGCACAGGCGATGCAGATCGCAGCCCTCGGCACCCTCGTCGACGCATGCGGTCAGCGCGATCGGGCCATCCAGCGCGGTGATGATCTCGCGGATCGTGATCGCCGAAGCGTCGCGCGCGAGTATGTAACCGCCTTTGGCGCCGCGCTGGGAGACCAGGAGTTCGCCGCGGGTGAGCAGCTTGAGCACCTTGCTCGCCATGGGCGCGGGCACGCCGGTGGCGGCGGCGATGTCGCTGGCATTGGCCGAACGGCCACGCTGCTTGGCGCAGTGGGTCATGATGACGATGCCGTAATCGGCCAGGCGGCTGAGCTTGAGCATGCTTCCCAATCCGGACCGGTCTAGTCCCGTTTCACAGCAAGTGGCTCAAGGGCGCGCCGCTGTCAAGCCGGCTGCACAGAAAATGCCATGGCGAAAAGATGTTGCCGCCTGGCTCAGAACGGTTCCAGACAAGCGCAACTGTTCGCCAACAGGATGACTTGAACCGCTCGCCCGGGGCGTCATGTTGCCATGACATAGCAGGCGACAAGCAAGGGCCACTCTGTGATCGATCGAGCCGTCCCTACAGCGCCGTTTCGGGTTGCCGCACTCGCGGCCGGAGCGCAGCTGTGTGATCAGATGGCCGGTGAGGCGATCGCCGAGCTGGATCTCAGCACGTATCGGCCGCGCGGGGCGGGGCTGGTCTGGCTGAATGCGCACGATCGGCGGCGTGATCTGCGTCACCGGGATGCAGCGCTGCGGCCGCTGCTGTCGGTCGTGCTGCCGGCTCGAGATGACGTCGCGCCGCCGCCACCGGGCAGCTCGATCGACGAAACCGCTGACGCCCTGGCCCGGCTGCGCGCGTTCGCCAGCGACCAGGCGGTGGCCATTTTGCTGGAAAGCGATGCCCAAGCCACCAACCGTGCCCTCGAGGTGCTGCGCGCCTGGACCGAGGCCGGGGCGCCCGAATTGCCGGCGCATCGGGCTTGCGATGCCGGCAGCGATGCGCGCGTGCGCGAGCTGCAAAAGACCATCTTGCCGCTGCTCATGCTCGCCGGCCTGGTGCAGGCGCAGTGCATCTGGAACCAGCCGGACGGCCGCATCATCGGCTGGCTCGGCCGTCTGCTGGTCCGTTTGGAGAACTATGCCCTGGGCGGCTGGCTGGTCGGCGCCGATCCGCGCTGCGGCCATCGCATCGTGCGTGATGTCGCGACCATGGCCTTTGGCGGCCTGACCGCCGATGCGCACCGGTTCCGCGTCGGCATCCGGCGCTATTTCATGGCGCTGGCCCAGCTCAACAGCTGCCACGAATGGCCGGAAGCGCGCGGCCACGGCCCGTTTGCCGCCTGGTGGTGCTGCCGCCAGATCGGCTGTCTGCTGCTGATCGCCGAGCTCGCGCGCATGCACGGCTACGATCTGTTCAATGCCGAGTTCAACGGGTGCCGCCTGCACGATGCCATCGGGCGCTTTGTCGACACGGTCGAAGAGGCCTGCGTGATCGCGCCGATGGACGGCTACATGGCCGAAATCGCCGGTGACAGCCTGGATCTGCATTTTCTGCACCGCGATCTGGAGGGCGCACACCCGCTCTCCTGGATCGAGCTGTACGCCTTTGCCTGCCCGTACGCGCCCTGTCTGCGCCGGCTCTGGTCGCTCGGGCGGCGTTCGGTCGTGCGCCAGCGGCCGCTGATCGACCCGTTCGTGGCCGGCAACGCCTCGGCATTCTGGGCGCTGGCGGTCTAGCCCGCCGCGCTATTCACGCCCTTCGCGCGTGCAATAGGCTGCGGCGATTTACAGCGTGCCGTGAGCGTGACGGAATGGCTACAAGGAGCGCCGCTGTTCAGCGCGCTTGCTTGCGGGCCTTCCACGGAGACAATCATGCCGGATAAGATCAACGTTAAAAATCCGATCGTCGAACTCGACGGCGACGAAATGACCCGCATCATTTGGCAAATGATCAAAGACAAATTGATCCTGCCGTACCTGAACGTCGACCTGCTTTACTACGATCTGTCCATTCAAAAGCGTGACGAGACCGACGATCAGATCACCGTCGATGCCGCCGAGGCGATCAAGACGCACAGCGTCGGCGTGAAATGCGCGACGATTACCCCGGACGAGGCGCGGGTCGAGGAATTCGGCCTGAAGAAGATGTGGCGCTCGCCCAATGGTACCATCCGTAACATTCTCGGCGGTACCGTGTTCCGCGAGCCGATCATCATCGCCAACGTGCCGCGCTATGTGCCGCACTGGAACCAGCCGGTGGTGATCGGTCGTCATGCGTTCGGCGATCAGTACCGCGCCACCGACTTCAAGGTGCCCGGTGCCGGCACCTTGACCATGAAATTCGTGCCCGAAGACGGCGGCGCGCCGATCGATCTGGAGATCTTCAAGTTCCCGGGCAGCGGCATCGCCATGGGCATGTACAATCTGGACGAGTCCATCCGCGACTTCGCCCGCGCCTGCTTTAATTACGGTCTGAACCGCAACTACCCGGTCTATCTGTCGACCAAGAACACCATCCTCAAAGCCTATGACGGCCGCTTCAAGGATCTGTTCCAAGAGGTCTTCGACAGCGAGTTCAAGGCCGACTTCGACGCCAAGGGCCTGACCTATGAGCATCGCCTGATCGACGACATGGTCGCCTGCAGCATCCGCTGGGAAGGCGGCTATGTCTGGGCCTGCAAGAACTATGACGGCGACGTCCAGTCCGACACCGTGGCGCAGGGCTTCGGCTCGCTCGGCCTGATGACCTCGGTGCTGATGACCGCCGACGGCAAGACCGTCGAGGCCGAGGCGGCGCACGGCACCGTCACCCGCCACTACCGGCAGTACCAGCAGGGCAAGAAGACCTCGACCAACCCGATCGCCTCGATCTTCGCCTGGAGCCGCGGTCTGACCTTCCGCGCCAAGATCGACGAGACGCCCGAGGTCGCCGTTTTTGCCGACAAGCTCGAGCAGGTCTGCATCGAGACCGTCGAAGCCGGTTTCATGACCAAGGATCTGGCCGCCCTGATCGGCAAGGATCAGGCATGGCTCGATACCGAGGGCTTCATGAACAAGCTCGAGGAAAACCTAAAGGCCAAGCTCGCCTAGGACTGCTGAGCGTTCGTCTTCCCAGACTGGCTTGTCTCGTCAAGGATCCGGGGCCCGTCATCGTTGGATTCGCGTGTGTCGGGCTCAGGCGTCCCGGGCTTGCCCTGGGCTGCCTGAGCCGCTGCCCGTTCGGCCTCGGCAGCCGCTTCTTGCGCCTTCGCGGCCGCGATCGCCGCGGCCAAAGCTGCACGCGCTTCCGGCGGTTGCGGGCAGCGCTGATCGTAAAGGCGTTGGTAGATCTCGCGAAAACCGGCGGCGCTGAAGCCTTCGCGCCAGGCGCCGTAGGTCTCGCCCTCAAGCACCAGGCTCAGGTCGTTGCCGGCATAGAGGGACGCGATGATCGCGTCCCGCCCGGCTGGCGCGCGAACGTGCAGCGCGCGGCCGACCTGGGACAGCGGGATCGCCTCGGCGCCGACCACGGCATAGGCCTCCAGATCGCTCAGGCTCGGCTGGCGCAAGACAACCAGCACGCTATCGGCAAGCGCGCTGCGTTCGATGAGCAGTTGGCCCGGGGGCAGCCCGCGGCGATCGGCGATGCCGATGGCGGCGGTGCTGGCGATACAGCGCACCGCGCGATCGCGGACCTCGCGCCTGACCTGCCAGGCCTGCGCGTGCCCGATGAGCGTACTGGAAGGTGGCACAAACG
>JBHJHH010000018.1:0-25603 GCA_050331015.1 Geminicoccaceae bacterium | reverse complement strand
ATCAACCCAAGCGGCAATGCATCCGCCCAATCTGAAGGAGACCCGTTATGTTTCGCTCAACCTCCAACCGCGTCGCCGGCGCGACGAAGTTCGCCGGCCTAGCCCTGATCATGGCCGTTGGTTTCGGCGCACCCTTGGTAGCCTCCGCTCCGGCCAAGGCTTCTGAATATGTAGTCGCCAATTGTCTGTTGGTCGGCACAGACGAATGTACGTTCACCGATTATGTTTCGATCGGTCGGCGCGGTCACACCCAGAATATCCGAGGCCAGTGCTGGGATTATTCCAGGCAGGACACCATCAAGCCCCAAAGCATGACGATCTCGGAGCGCGACAAGCACACGACGTGCGCCGTCCAAGGTGGCGGTAGTGACTATATCGGTCAAAACTGCACGGCCTGGTCCTGGCGCCACCGCGACACGGTCAAGGTGACGCTGAACTGCAAGCGCTGACACCGACCGGTATCACGCCGCCAGCAACCCTTGCGATCGACGCCTCCGGCCACACCCGCCCGGGGGCGTTGTTTTTTTAAGGGGAGCGCGGCGAACTGCGAAAAGTGTGAAGCGCTTCACAGATTGGGCGGCGCAACCTGGGATAGGGTCCAGCCATCGACCACACGGGCAGTTTCAAGCCCGCCGATAAGGGAAGGATGGCTTAAATGTCGTTACATACCGTTACCTGTAAGGTGAGCGCTGCCGCGCTGGTCTTCGGCCTGGGCCTCGTCTTCGCCGGACCGATGACCACCACGTCGACCGCGCAGGCGGCGACGCTTAAGGAGTGCAACTGCAGCGCCTCCAAGGGAGACGAATTCTGCGAGTGTCGCATGAATCATCGTCTCGGCCGGCGCGGCCACACCACCAAGTTCCGCGTCGAGTGCAACCACTGGACCACCGAGACCGAACCGGACACACTGCGCGTGCGCAACCAGGACAAGAACACCACCTGCACGCTCGCCTTTATCGACCACGGCTACGGCTCGATCTCATGCACCAATTGGGCGTGGAGCAAGCGCGATGACGTCTACGTCTGGGCCAAGTGCCGATGGTGGGACGGCTGTACGCACGATCTGAACGAAAGTGTTACCTGCGGCTCGGATGCTCGCAAGTAATCCGCACATTTAGATATTGTTTGATCTCCCCGTTTCTCCCCGACGATTTGCGCCCTCGGCCCTCGCGGCTGGGGGCGCTTTTTTTAAGCGGAGCGCGGCGAACTGCGAAAAGTGTGAAGCGCTTGACATCCTGAAGGGCCGGCCATCGATAGGGTCAGCGCAACAGATCGGCACAAACCCAGGCGACACGCCAGCCGATCGCGAACCCCAAGCTGTCGAGGTTGTCCGATGTCCGTGTTTCGCCCCCTGATCCCGATCCTGCTCGCCGTGGCGCTGTCCGCTGCCGCCGCGCCTGCCTTCGCCGAAACCAAGAGCTGGCAGGGCAGCCAGAGTGCCGCGCGCGCCGCCGGCCATGCCGCCTTCATCACGTTGTTCGATTTCGAGTGGTTCACGGGCATGTTCGGCGCCGATGAGCGCGCCGTCGCGACCTCGGGGCGCGCCTATGCCAGCCCAGCCCACGACGCCGACGCCGATGCAGCCTCGCTGGAGTAACCCGCGCCGATGCGCAGGCATCTGTGCGACGGGCCGGGTTGAGGCAGCGCGTGCGTGCCGGACCGGGCCTGCCGGTATGGCTTGGGTGGCAGTGCACCATATGCGCGCCGCCCATGCCGGCGGATGGGGGTTGCGTCGTCGCACGGTGCGACACGACAGGAAACAGGAAGGCATCAGCATGCGATACCTTGTTGCAGGCATGGTCGGTACGCTCGTCATGGCCGGCGTCGCAAAGGCGCACGTCATCGAGCCGCCGGCGCAACCGGCCGAACTCGGCGAGCCGGACGTGCGTGAACTGGATGGCCCGACGGCGGCCAGCGATATGAACCTGGTCCCGGGCGGCGAATTCGCCCTCGAGGACGGCCCGGCGGCGCTGCCCGGCCACAGGATGCGCGTACGCTTTTTCGAGGTCGCGCCCGGCGGTGTCATCCCGCAGCACAGCCATGACGGCCGCCCGGCGATCGCCGTGGTCGTCGATGGCGAGATGACCGAGCACCGCTCGGACGATGTCGAGCCGCATGTCCACGGCCCGGGCGGCGTCTCGCTCGAGCCGCACGGCCTGGTGCACTGGTGGGAGAACACCGGCGATGCCCCCGCGGTGATCGTCGGCTACGACGTCTACAAGGCCGAGTGATCCGAGGCGCGCGCGTCTGGCTCAGCTCACGCCGGGCGCGCGCATGCCCAGGTCAACCGCCGGGCGCTCGGCATAGAGATCGGCCCGGGTCGGCGGCAGCGGCGGCGGACCGCGGCGCGTACGGCTGAACAGCACCTGGTAGATCGTCGCCGAGCCCCGTCGAAACGCGAGCGAACAGCCGCCCAGATAGGCCACCCAGATGCGGTAGGTCTCGGGCCCGACCAGCGCTTCGGCCTCAGCCCGGCGCGCGGTCAACCGTTCGCACCACAAGCGCGTGGTGCGCTCGTAATGCGGCCGCCAGCCCTCGACATCCTGGGTCTCGAAGCCGGTCTGCTCGGCCGCGCGAATGGTGTAGCCGACATCGGTCAGCTCACCGCCCGGGAAGATGTATTTCTGCAGCGCTTTCTGCTCCGGCCGGTCGGCGAACTTGCGTTTGCGTTTCTTGGCCTTGTGCGCGATGGCATGGTTGAGGAACAGGCCATCGTCCTTGAGCAGGGTGCGGATCTTGCTGAAATAGCCGGGGATCGCCTTGATGCCGATATGCTCGTACATGCCGATCGAGGCGATCTTGTCGAAGCGGCCCTTGAGGTCGTTGTAGTCCTTGAGCTCGAAGGTCAGCCGGTCGCGCAGGCCCAGGCTGGCCGCTTTCTCGCGCGCCAGCTTGATCTGCTCGTCGGCCAGGGTCACGCCCAGACCGGTGACGCCGTAGCGCGTCGCGGCGTGGCAGAGCAGGCCGCCCCAGCCGCAGCCGATATCGAGCAGGTGATCGCCCGGTTTCAGGCGCAACTTGCGGCAGATCATGTCCAGCTTGGCGACCTGCGCGTCCGCCAGGCTGGTGTCCCAGGTGGGGTAATAGGCGCAGGAATATTGCATCTCCGGATCGAGAAACAGCCGGTAGAAGTCGTTGCCGATGTCGTAGTGGAACTTGATGAACTGCCGGTTGTCCTGCTTGGCGCGCCTGGCGCCGTGGACATCGCCTTCGAACCGGCGCGACGTGTCCGGATGGTCGCCTTTGGCGATCAGCACCGGCCAGAGCGTGCGCGCCAGCTTGACCTTGCTGATCTCGCGCACCTGTTTGCTCAAGGACTTGTCGGTGAACGGCCGACCGAAATCGACGATCGTGCCGCCTTCCAGGTCGATGCGCCCGTGGGCGTAATGGCGGATCAGCCGATCGAGGCTCGGCCAGCGCAACAAGGACGGCAGCACGCCCGGTGAATTGAGCTGCAGCGTCAAGCCGGGTACGACGCCATCACCGAGCGGCTCGACCGTACCGTCCCACAAGCGCACGGAGAAATGCAGGTTCAGGTGGCTGCGGATCAGCGCGATCGCGGCGCGCGTGGCCGCCAGGACCCGGTCGTCCCGCTCGCGCATGGGGACTGCTGGTGGTGATGTCCGGCTGTCGGTCGTCATACAGGCACCCTTGCGGCCTCGGCTTGGTGGCAATCCCCGCCGCTTGCTTCAGCGTAGCTTGCCTTGCACAAAGCGGCCATGACGGAAAGGGCGCTGGCGCGGCGCATGAACGCATGGTTGAATTTCTCACAAGCTATCTTGTCTTTCTGCTGAGCCACAGCCTGCCGACCCGGCCAGCGGCGCGGTCTTGGCTGGTGGCGCGGCTCGGCGAACGCCGTTTCCAGCTGGTCTACTCCCTCCTATCGCTGGCGGCCCTGGCCTGGCTGCTCACCGCCGCGCGGGCGGCGCCCTCGATAGCGTTGTGGCCAACGGCGCCGTGGCAGGTGATCGTGGCGCTGTTGGTCATGCCGGTCGCCTTCATGCTCATCGGCATCGGCCTGCTTGTGGCCAATGCGCGCTCGATCAGCCTGTGGCCGACGCCGGCGGGCTGGCAGCCATCGGGCGTGTTGCGCCGGGTGCGCCATCCGCTGCTCATCGGCCTGGCGCTGTGGGCGGCGGCGCATGTGCTCGTCAATGGCGATCTGGTCGGGCTCATGCTGTTCGGCGGGCTCGGTCTGTTCGCCCTGGCCGGCACAAGGCTGATCGCGCGTCGCCGGGCCCGTGCGCGGCACGGCGCCGGCGAGGGCGGGCCGGAGCGTGGCGCCGGCGGCAGCGATCTAGGCCGACAGATCCTGGCCGCCGCCTTCGGCCTCGGCCTGTTCGCCGTCGCGCTTGGCGCGCACCCGCTGCTTTTTGGCGTCGATCCGCTTGCCTGGCTGTGAGGCCGGCGCGGCCGCCGCCCGGCTGTAGGGGCCGGTGGCGCGCACCATGACGCCGGCCTCATGGCAGAGCGCATCGATCGCGGCGGCGCCGAGCGGGTCGGTGAACAGCGTGCTGATCTGGGCGATATGGCCGATGCGCACCGGGGCTTTGCGGCTCATCTTGCTGTGATCGGCGACCAGGAAGGTGGCGCGCGCGTGCTCCATGATCGCCTGGGCGGCGCGCACCTCGCGGTAGTCGAAATCCAGGAGCGTGCCGTCCGGGTCGATCGCCGAGGCGCCGATCACGGCGTAATCGACGCGGAACTGGCGGATGCAGTCGATGGTCGCCTCGCCGACCAGGGCGTTGTCCGGCCGACGCAGCATGCCGCCGGTGACGATGACCTCGGCATACGGGTTTTCCGCCAGGATGGTGGCGACGTTGAGGTTGTTGGTCACGACCATGAGGTGCTGATGGCCGAGCAGCGCCCGCGCGACGGCTTCCGTGGTCGTGCCGATATTGATGAACAGCGAGGCGTTGTCGGGAATGTTTTCCGCGCACAAGCGGCCGATGGCAGCCTTTTCCTCAGCCGCCAGGTCGCGCCTGGCGTCGTAGCCGAGATTGGCCACGCCCGACGGTAAGATGGCGCCGCCGTGCACGCGCGCCAGAAAGCCTTTGTCGCACAGCTCGTTCAGATCGCGCCGGATGGTCTGGCGGGTGACGCCGAACCGCTCGGCCAGGCCGTCGACGGTGACCTTGCCCAGACCTCGGGCGGCATCGATGATTTCCTGGTGGCGAAAGCCGAGCGCCATGGCGCCTCTCCGTAGCCGCGCGCTTTACACGACCAACGTGAACGTAAACGAACATGGCTTGGCCGGCAAGTGCGCCGATCCGCGGGCCACGCGCACGGTTAACGGCCAATGGCCAGCATTCCATGCTGCGCGCGCAAAAAAGAAAATAAACGAAAATTCGCTTGACGCGCATCGCCGGTTGGCGCTACCAAAGCGAACATACCTTCAGGCGTGCGCGGGGAGGCCTACGCCGTGGCTTCACAACAGCTCTACGATCTGGCGATTATCGGCGGCGGCGTGAACGGCTGCGGGATCGCACGCGATGCCGCCGGGCGCGGCCTGTCGGTCTATCTTTGCGAGAAGGCTGATCTGGCCCAGGGCACCAGCTCGGCCTCGACCAAGCTGTTCCACGGCGGCCTGCGCTATCTCGAGTATTACGAGTTCCGGCTTGTGCGCGAAGCGCTCAAGGAGCGTGAAGTTCTGTTGCGCGCCATGCCGCACATTTCCTGGCCGCTGCGGTTTGTCTTACCGCACCATAAAGAATTGCGGCCGGCCTGGCTCTTGCGCCTGGGTTTATTCATCTACGACCATCTCGGCGGTCGCGAGATCTTGCCGGGCACGAAAACCCTCGATCTGCGCAACGATCCCGCCGGCGCGCCATTGAAAGACAGCTTCACCAAGGGCTTTGAATACTCGGATTGCTGGGTCGAGGACTCACGCCTGGTCGTGCTCAATGCCGTTGATGCCAGGGCGCGCGGTGCAAGTATCAACCCGCGCACCCGCTGCATGAGCGCGCGGCGCGACGGCGATGTCTGGCAACTCACCTGCAGCGATAGCGACGGCGGCGAACGCACGACGATCCGCGCGCGCGCGCTGGTCAATGCCGGTGGTCCGTGGGCAGCCGAGGTCATCAACGGCGTCGCCGGTCTCACGACGGCGGACAAGATCCGCCTCGTGCGCGGCTCGCACATTGTGACGCGCAAGCTGTTCGACCATGATCGAGCCTATATTTTCCAGAATGCGGACAATCGCATTATTTTTGCGATACCTTACGAGACCGACTATACATTGATCGGTACCACCGATGCCGAGCACGACGCCAGTCCCGACCAGGTCGTCTGTGCCGACAACGAAGCCGAGTATTTGCGCCTGGCTGCATCGGATTACTTCAAGGCGGCGATCAGCCCGGACGATGTTGTCTGGCGCTATGCCGGCGTGCGGCCGCTCTACGATGACGGCGCCTCGTCGGCCACGGCCGCAACCCGCGATTATGTCATCAAGGTCGAGGCGAGGGGCGGCGCGCCGATGGTCAATATTTTCGGCGGCAAGATCACGACCTACCGCAAGCTCGCCGAAGCGGCGCTCGGCAAGCTGCAGCCCTACTTTCCGGCCATGGGCCCGGCCTGGACGGCAGGTGGTCATCTGCCTGGCGGTGCGTTCAGCCCGCTCGCGGTTGACGAGCAGGTCAAGGGCTTGCGGGCACGCTACGGTTTTCTGGATGAGCCCTGGGCGCGCCGGCTGATCCGCGCATACGGCACGCAAGCCGTTGAAATCCTTGGCGATGCGTCGGCAGCGGCCGATCTCGGCGAGCATTTCGGCGCCACGCTCTACGCCGCGGAAGTGCGCTACCTGATGGGCCATGAATGGGCGCGCACGGCCGATGACGTGCTTTGGCGTCGCAGTAAACTCGGTCTACGTGTTACAACGGATGAAACGGCCAAGCTGGAGGCCTGGATGCGCGCGCAGCGCGGTCTCGGCGCGATGGCAGCCGAATAAGAACGTGGTTTAGGGAGGTTTGGGGCATGACCCTCGAACTGGTCGAGGTCGAGAAGACCGTCGGCGCGCAGACGCATATCCATCCGACCAGTCTGACGCTCGAGAACGGCAGCCTGAACGTGTTGCTCGGCCCGACCCTGGCCGGCAAGACGACGCTGATGCGGCTCATGGCCGGGCTCGATGTGCCAACCGCGGGTTGTGTGCGCTGGAACGGCGAGGATGTCACCGGCAAGCGCGTGCAAGAGCGCGACATCGCCATGGTCTACCAGCAGTTCATCAACTATCCGGCGATGTCCGTTTATGACAATATCGCCTCTCCGTTGCGGCTTGCCGGCCTCAGCCGGCGCGACATCGACCAGCGCGTGCGGGCCACTGCCGAGCTCATGAAACTGACGCCGATGCTCAAGCGCAAGCCGCTCGAACTGTCCGGCGGGCAGCAGCAACGCTGTGCTCTGGCGCGCGCGCTGGTCAAGAATGCCGGCCTGGTCCTGCTCGATGAACCGCTTGCCAATCTCGACTACAAGTTGCGCGAGGAGCTGCGCGCAGAAATCCCCAGGATCTTCGAGGAGGCCGGCTCGATTTTCGTCTACGCCACCACCGAGCCGGAGGAGGCGTTGCTGCTCGGCGGCAACACGGCGACCTTGTGGCAAGGCCGCGTCACGCAGTTCGGCTCAACCCCAGATGTCTATCGCCAGCCGTCCGATGCCGTCACCGCCCGGGTGTTCAGCGACCCGCCGATGAACTTTATCGGTTTCCGCAAGACGGGCGCGCGCGTCCGGTTTGGCGATGCCAGCGAACATGAAGCGCTCGGCGATCTGGCGCGGCTGGCCGATGGCGACTACATCGCCGGCTTTCGACCGAACCATCTGCACATCGATCGGCATTCAACCGAGGCGTTGCAATTTGACGCCCAGGTTGCCGTGACCGAAATCACCGGTTCCGAAAGCTTCATTCATGTCGACCATGGCGCGGATCGCTGGGTCGCCCTGGTGCATGGCGTGCGCGAGCCGCAGGTCGGCGCACCCCTCACCGTCTATGTCGACCCCCGGCACCTGTATGTGTTCGACCATGGTGATCGCCTGGTCGCGGCCGCGCCCTACGCCCTGGCCGCGTGACGCGAAAGAAAACGAACAATGGCGAAAATCACCCTTGCCAATCTGGCGCATTCCTACAAAGCGGTGCCGTCCGGTCGCGAGGACTACGCGCTCAAGCGCCTCGATCACGTCTGGCAGGACGGCGCGGCCTATGCTCTGCTCGGGCCGTCCGGTTGCGGCAAGACGACCTTGCTCAACATCATTTCCGGTCTGCTGCGCCCATCCGAGGGCCATGTTCTGTTCGACGACGAGGACGTCACCGATCTGCCGACCGAGGCGCGCAACATTGCGCAAGTCTTCCAGTTTCCGGTCGTCTACGACACCATGTCACTGTACGACAACCTGGCTTTTCCGTTGCGCAACAGGGGCATAGCTGCCGATCAGGTGGACGCGCGCGTGCGCGACATCGCCGCCATGCTCGGCATGGCCGACGCCTTGAAGCGCAAGGCGAGCGGCCTGACCGCGGATGCCAAGCAGAAAATTTCGCTCGGCCGTGGCATGGTGCGCGCCGATGTGAATGCGATCCTATTCGACGAACCGCTCACGGTGATTGACCCGCATATGAAGTGGGAGTTGCGCACGCAGCTCAAAGCACTCCACCGCGAGTTTGGCCACACCATGATCTATGTCACCCACGATCAAACCGAGGCGCTGACCTTCGCCGACCAGGTCGTGGTCATGTATGAGGGCGAGGTTGTGCAGATCGGGACGCCGGCCGAGTTGTTCGCGCGCCCGGCGCACACCTTCGTTGGCTATTTCATCGGCTCGCCCGGCATGAATGTCTTGCCCGCGCGGGTCGAGGGCACGCACGCTTACATTGAAAACCATGCCATCCCGCTCGCGCATCGCTATGGCGCCCAGGACGGCGATCGCGTGCAGATCGGTGTCCGGCCGGAATTCGTGGACTTTTCCGATCAGGACGACGGCCTGCCAGCAACCATAACGCGCATTGAAGACGTCGGCCGCCACCGGATCGTCCGGGCCGACGTGTTCGGCACGCCGATCAGCGCCGTCGCCGGCGAGCATGTCAGCCTGCAGAAAGGCTTGCGCAGCGTGGTGTTTCAGCCCAACGCCGTCAACGTCTACGCCGATGGCTGGCTGGTCGAAGGGGAGGCCGCCTGATGGACAAGCCGATCAATCATCGCGCCTGGTTCCTCGTCCTACCAGTGGTTTTACTGGTGGCGTTCTCTGCGCTCATCCCACTGATGACCGTGGTCAACTATTCGGTTCAAGATACCTTTGGCAACAATGTCTTTTTCTGGGTCGGTCTTGAGTGGTTCAAGGAGATCATTCACTCGGAACGTCTGCACGATGCACTCGGTCGCCAGATCCTGTTCTCGAGCATTATTCTTGCCATTGAAGTGCCGCTAGGCATTATCGTGGCGCTGTGCATGCCGAAGAAAGGTTTTTGGGCGTCGGTTTGCCTGGTACTCATGGCCTTGCCCTTGCTCATTCCCTGGAATGTCGTCGGTACGATTTGGCAGATCTTCGGCAGGGTCGATATCGGTTTGCTCGGCTACACCTTGGCAGCACTTGGCATCGACTACAACTACACGCAAAACATCATCGACGCGTGGATCACCATCATTGTCATGGATGTCTGGCATTGGACGTCGCTCGTGGCGCTGTTGTGTTATGCTGGCTTACAGTCCATCCCGCAGGCCTATTACCAGGCGGCAAAGATCGATGGTGCCTCCCGCTGGAGTGTATTCCGCTATATTGAGCTGCCAAAGATGAAGCGTGTTCTGCTCATCGCCGTGCTCTTGCGTTTCATGGACAGTTTCATGATCTACACCGAGCCCTTCGTCGTCACCGGCGGCGGGCCAGGTAATGCCACGACGTTGCTGTCGATTGACTTGGTCAAGATGGCTATCGGCCAGTTCGATCTCGGCCCGGCCGCGGCGTTCTCGATCATGTACTTCCTCATCATTCTGCTGGTCTCTTACGTGTTCTACACGGTGATGACCAATTACGACAAATCGGAGGCTTGAGCATGGCTGTCGCCACCCTGCCGGGCCAGCGTGCTCGGACCCAAAGTGGAAGTCGGATTGGCTTGCGTGTCGATCGGGCCAATCTGGTGATGATCGCCTATCTGGTCTTTCTGCTCCTGCCGGTCTATTGGCTGGTCAATATGAGCTTAAAGACCAACGAAGAGATCCTGTCGACCTTTTCCTTGTGGCCGCAGAACCCGACGCTGGCCAATTACATGACGATCTTTACCGATCCGAGCTGGTATTCGGGTTATATCAACTCGATCATCTACGTTGTCATGAATACGGTCATCTCGATCTCGGTTGCCTTACCGGCCGCCTATGCATTCAGCCGCTACACTTTCCTCGGCGACAAGCATTTATTCTTCTGGCTGCTAACCAACCGCATGGCGCCGCCCGCAGTGTTTGTCCTGCCGTTCTTCCAGCTCTATTCGAGTGTCGGCTTGTTTGACACGCACATTGCCGTGGCACTGGCGCATTGCCTGTTCAACGTGCCGTTGGCAGTCTGGATCCTTGAAGGCTTTATGTCGGGTGTACCGCGCGAAATCGACGAAACGGCCTATATTGACGGCTATTCTTTCCCAAAGTTTTTCGTCAAGATCTTCATGCCGTTGATCGCCAGCGGCATCGGTGTGGCGGCGTTTTTCTGCTTCATGTTTTCCTGGGTTGAACTTCTGCTGGCACGGACGCTGACTTCGGTCGATGCCAAACCCATTGCCGCGACCATGACCAGAACCGTATCGGCCTCGGGCATGGACTGGGGCGTGCTTGCCGCCGCCGGTGTCCTGACAATCATTCCGGGCGCCCTGGTGATCTATTTCGTCCGCAATTACATCGCCAAGGGCTTTGCGCTGGGCCGCGTTTTAGGGAGACGCGCCATGGACCTCTTATGGATGGCCTGGACCTCGCAGACCGCGACGATCTTCGTGATCATCGCGCTGCTGCTCACCGGCATGACCGTGCACGGCGTCCTGTATCCGCCAAGCGGACGTATCGGCATACTCGGTTTTCGCACCACGCCGGGTGACCGTCTCTTCATCTCACTTCTCGGCAGTGCCTATATCCATCTGGCATGGCTGGCTTTTTTCGGCGAGCCCTTGTGGGCTGCGCTGGGCGTTTCTTTGCTTTGGGCGGCCGCGGTGTTCCGCCTGGTCTGAAGCAGGGAAGCACATGACCCCGGTCGCCGGCTTGGCGCGCGCGGGCATGTGGGACGAACAAAACGGAAGCGTGACATCAGGGAGAACGCGCATGCGTATAGGGATATTGGCAACGGCCGCCGCGGTCGTCGCCCTGAACGCCGGATTGGCGCAGGCGAACGAGGAGGCGATCAACAAATGGTTGCCCGAGTTTCAGCCCTCGGCGCTCAGCGAGGACGAGCAACGTGCAGAATTGGAATGGTTCGCGCAGGCCGCCGAGCCCTTCCAGGGAATGGAAATCAGCGTCGTTTCCGAAACCATTGCGACGCATGAATATGAGAGCAAGACACTTGCCGCCGCGTTCAGCGAGATTACCGGTATTCAGGTCACCCATGACTTGATCGGTGAGGGCGACGTTGTTGAGAAACTGCAGACACAAATGCAGTCCGGCCGCAATATCTACGACGCCTACATCAATGACAGCGATCTCATCGGCACGCATTGGCGCTACCAGCAGGTGCGCAACCTG
This sequence comes from Geminicoccaceae bacterium, assembly GCA_050331015.1. Classification (GTDB taxonomy): domain Bacteria; phylum Pseudomonadota; class Alphaproteobacteria; order Geminicoccales; family Geminicoccaceae; genus JBHJHH01. Next base: position 13,907 of record JBHJHH010000018.1, on the reverse strand, counting down.
ACCGATTGGATGGCCGGCGAGGGCGCCGACGTCACGCTGCCGACCCTTGACGTCGATGACTTCATCGGGACGTCGTTCACCACCGGCCCGGACGGCAAACTGTACCAGTTGCCGGACCAGCAATTCGCCAATCTTTACTGGTTCCGCTATGACTGGTTCGCAGACGAGGCCATCCAGGCCGAGTTCAAGGAACAATATGGCTATGATCTTGGTGTGCCGGTCAATTGGTCGGCCTATCAGGATATTGCGGAGTTCTTTACTGGGCGCGAAATCGACGGCGAGACCGTCTACGGCCACATGGACTATGGCAAGAAGGACCCGTCGCTCGGTTGGCGTTTTACTGATGCCTGGATGTCCATGGCCGGCATGGGTGACACCGGCGAGCCGAACGGCCTGCCGGTCGATGAATGGGGCATTCGCGTTGACGAGAACTCACGGCCGGTCGGCTCGTGCGTCGCCCGCGGCGGTGCCACCAACAGCCCGGCCGCGGTCTACGCCGTACAGAAATATGTCGACTGGCTGAAGAACTACGCGCCACCGGCGGCGGCGGGTATGGTGTTTTCCGAAGCCGGTCCGGTGCCGGCCCAGGGTGCGATCGCCCAGCAGATGTTCTGGTACACCGCCTTCACCGCCGACATGGTCAAGGACGGCATTCCTGTGGTCAATGAGGACGGCTCGCCGAAATGGCGGATGGCGCCGTCACCGCACGGGGCCTATTGGGAAGAGGGCATGAAGGTCGGCTATCAGGACGCCGGGTCCTGGACGCTGATGCAATCCACGCCGGTCGAGCGCGCGCAGGCGGCATGGCTGTACGCCCAGTTCACCGTGTCGAAGACCGTGGATGTCAAAAAGAGCCATGTCGGCCTGACCTTTATCCGTGAGTCCACGATCAACCACGAAAGCTTCACCGAGCGCGCGCCCAGGCTCGGCGGCCTGGTCGAGTTCTATCGCTCGCCGGCGCGCGTGCGCTGGTCGCCGACCGGCACCAACGTGCCCGACTATCCGAAGCTGGCGCAGCTTTGGTGGCAGAATATCGGCGATGCGTCGTCCGGTCAGAAGACGCCGCAGGAAGCGCTCGATGCCTTGTGCGAAGCCCAGGAGGACGTGCTCGCCCGTCTCGAGCGCGCCGGGGTCCAGGGCGATATCGGGCCGAAGCTCAACGAGGAGATGGATCCGGAACACTGGCTGTCCCAGCCCGGTGCACCCAAGCCGAAGCTTGAGAACGAAAAGCCCGAACCGGTCACGATCAGCTATGACGAGCTGATCAAGTCCTGGGAAGGCTGATCGCATCGATCGACCAATAGGACGGGGATCCCAGGCGGTCCCCGTCCGCCCCTTGCAGGCTGTCCGCAAGAACCCGAGCGGCCCGAGCGCCGCCGCAATGAGAAGTAAGGGCCAAGGCCATGGGCGCAATTCTCGCCATCGACCAGGGCACGACCTCGACGCGCGCCATCTTGTTCGATGCCGAGGCGCGCGTCATCGCCACCTCGCAGGAAGAGTTTCCGCAGCATTTTCCGCGCTCAGGTTGGGTCGAGCACGATCCGGAAGACCTGTGGGCGACCACGGTCGGCACCTGTCGATCCGCCATCGAGCGTGCCCGTCTGCGCGCCGCCGACATCGCCGCGATTGGCGTCACCAACCAGCGCGAAACCACGCTGATCTGGGAGCGCGCCACGGGCAGGCCGATCCACAATGCCATCGTCTGGCAGGATCGGCGCACGGCCGATCGCTGCGAACGGCTGCGCGCGGACGGTCATGAAGAGCTGCTTACCGCCAGGACCGGGCTAATAGCCGATCCGTACTTCGCCGGCACCAAGCTCGGTTGGCTGCTCGATCATGTCGAGGGCGCGCGTGCGCGGGCCGAGCGCGGGGAGCTGTGTTTCGGCACGGTCGATAGCTGGCTGATCTGGCGCCTGACCGGCGGCGAGGCCCATGTAACCGACGCCACCAATGCCTCACGCACTCTGCTATTCAATATTCACGACAATGCCTGGGACGCCGAGCTCTGCGAGTTACTCGGTGTGCCCCTATCGATGCTGCCTGATGTGCGCGACTCGGCCGATGCGTTCGGTACCGCCAGAGACGATCTGTTCGGCGGAGCCATCGCCATTTGCGGTGTTGCCGGCGACCAACAGGCCGCGACCGTCGGCCAGGCCTGTTTCGAGCCGGGCATGGTAAAGTCGACCTACGGCACGGGCTGTTTTGCTTTGCTCAATACGGGCGATCAGGCGGTTCGATCACATAACCGTCTATTGACGACAATCGCCTATCGTCTGAACGGGCACACGACTTATGCGCTGGAAGGCTCGATCTTCGTTGCCGGCGCGGTTGTGCAATGGCTGCGCGATGGCCTGGAAATGATTCGCCATGCCAGCGACACGCAGAAACTTGCCGACGCCGCCGATCCGCACCAGCAGGTTTATCTCGTGCCCGCCTTCACCGGCCTGGGCGCACCCTACTGGGACGCCGATTGCCGCGGCGCGATTTTTGGCCTGACCCGCAAGTCCGGCCCCGCCGAGCTGGCCCGTGCGGCCCTGGAATCCGTCGGTTACCAGACGCGCGACCTGCTTGACGCCATGCACCGCGACCTCGCAGCCGCCGGCGACACCGTGCTGCGCGTCGATGGCGGCATGACCGCATCCGACTGGGCCATGCAGTTCCTGGCCGACATCCTCGATGCCCCGGTCGACCGGCCGAAAGTGACCGAAACCACAGCGCTCGGCGCCGCCTGGCTGGCCGGCATGCACGCCGGCGTCTGGCCCGATCAGGCTGGATTCGCCAAACGCTGGGCGCTCGATCGCCGCTTCGAGCCGGCCATGGCGCACGCCACCAGCAAAGCCAAATATGAGGGCTGGCGCGATGCCGTCGCCCGCACGCTTTCGCACAAGAGCCCGTGACGGTCATTGGCGAGGCGTAGCCGGCTGCGGCGCGGCGCCCGGTTCATGCGGGTGAGCGCAGCTCCGACCGATCCCGTGCATGTGTCTTGATGCCGGGGGCCTGGCCAGTCGCAACGCTTGCCCGCCGGGTCGACCAGCGACGGCGCACTGTGCCGGCGCCGGTACGATGTGCTGCGCTCGTGTCGCTCAACCTCGACAGAATGCGCGTCGCAACGGCGCATCCCGTGCTGGCTCGCTCAGCCCGCCCGTGCGTTCCTGTTGATTGCGTCAGCCGATCAATGTCGTTCGCTCCCTAGCCGATGACAGTCCCGGTGCCTGGCCAAGCTGGGTCAATGGCCGCCATGATAGCGCACAGCCGTTAACGACCGGTTAAGCCGGCGCAATCTTGTCGCCGAGCCCCTTCAATTCTCTTGGTGGTCGCGGGGCTCTAGGTATATGGTCCTAGCGGGTCTCACCAAGTTGCTGATGGTGTGATTTCTGCCACCGCCGGCGACCTGGTTTTGCCTTAGATCCTGCCATCGACACCACGACGACGCTGCCAAACTGCTTGCCAAGGGAACGCTGACCATGGGCGATATCTATCAGGAAATCTGGAATGCTGATCAGGAGGGCAATGGTATCGAGCCGTTGCTGCATCATGAAGAGGGCGATCCCGTACGGGGTTTTGTCAAAGTCAATGCAGAAATGGTGACCTCGAAAGACCGCGATCTTCGATTACTACCGGAAGCGGTCATTCCTGAGACCAAGACATCGACCTATGAACTTTGCAAGAAGCTCTTTGATAATTACAATCTTCCCGAGCCGGAACTTGAAGTCGACACGGCCGATGAACGCCAGGAAGTGCACGATCTGGTCGAGGCCATGGTCAAGACACCGCCGATGCAGGTGGCGCGCGCTTATGTGGCGCGCGAAACCGGCGCTCAGGTGTCCGAGGAGCGCTGGCACAACACGCTCATCGAGATGTGGTTTCGAAAATTTTCCTCTGGCGGCGATCCGGCCCTGTCCGGGTTCGAGCACGTTGTCGTTGGTGAACAGGAGAAGTCAAAGGTTCAAGGTTACCACTTCTGGTATAAATACTTTCTCGATGACGGCTTTGCGCGCGAAGTCGATGGCTCGTTCGAGCGCTTCCCTGGTCTTGAGGATGATCGTATTGAGTACTTGGGTTCGAAGCAAAAAGAAGGTCAGATTCTTTTTCCGGAAAGTGTCACGATTTCCTATCGCTGGCTCGCACCCGATTTCGATGACCGTGCGGTTCGGCCACTCAGCAAAAAAATTGGCGGTTTCTTCGTCGGATGTTCCGTCGAGGGCCTGCTCGCTTTGGGCACCGTGCGCGCGCATCTTGGCGTCCGCGCTCCGAAGGTCGCCGCCATTGAAGGAGCGCGCTATGACATGCGCGTTTTTCGCGATCCGAGCGGACGCCATGTCCGCACCTTCTATCCGGTTTTTCTCGGCGCCGCAGACCCGAGCGATGGCGCCGGCCGTCCGGGCGGCACGGGCGCATCCGGGGGAGGCGTCAGCCAAGGTGGCACGATAAGTCTCGAGCCGCATCTGCCAGTTGCGACCCATCCGGGACCGGTGCGGATCATAGCAGCGCTGGTCAATCCCGCCGGCCATGACCCGAGCCGCGAAACAGTTACGCTGGTGAATACTGGCCCGGAAGCGGTGCCGATTACCAACTGGCAGTTGATCGATCGCAACGGCAAGCGCAGTACTTTCGCCGAGACGGTTCTGCAGGCCGGCGCCTTCCACACCGAAGTTCTCACCGGTGCCGATGTGCAATTGTCGAATAAGGGCGGCGAGATCATTCTGGTCGATGATGCTGGCCGCGACGTGCACAAGGTTGTTTATGCCAGAGCGCAGGTTAAAGCACAGGGCCAGACGATCCTTTTCTAGCGCAATCAACGGGCACCGGTCACCTTCGGGTCATTTTCCTTGTCTGGCCGGTGCCTGATTTGACGTTTTCTGACGAGGCATACTTGCCCGGCATGCAAGGAGTACGTGGCCCGCCGGCTGCTATGTTGGCGTCCATGGATGGAGCGATCGGATGAGCAGCCGAACAGCGCACGCTTTCGCCCTGTCACATGGTGTTCGCACAAGCGCTTCGGGCCAAACAGGACACGCGCGCACGAAACCGCTCCGGCGTTAACACAGTCTTAAGAGCCCTACGCTATTCTGGCTGAGGCTTGGTCAGCCGGCGATGGCCAGCACCGGCGCGCGCTTGCGGCGGCGCTTCGGCGGTGGTTTGCGCAAAATGCCGGCGGCCAGCTCGCGCGCGCCGAGGGCGCCGAGCAGGCGGCCGCCGTCGTCGACGATCGGCACGGTACGACCCGTGGCGTGAAACAGCTCGAGGACGGTGCGCAGCGGTAGCTCCGGTGTTGCGGCGATGAGTGCATTCGGCGGTACGCTCGAGAGATCGAGGCCGTCATCGTAAGGCATGCCCGAAGCGGGCATGCCGTTGACCGTTGCCTCGACGGGCTGGCCGGCGGCGTTCAGGCGCAGGCGGATGCTGCCGGTCTCGTCGAGGTAGATGTGGTCATTGGCCTGCGGATCGCGCGGCAGATCGTCGATGCGGCGCATGGCGGTGCCGGCCTTGAGAGCATTGAGCGGGTTCACATTGGCGATGAACTGACGGACATATTCACTTGCGGGGCGCGTGACGATGTCTTCCGCCGTACCGATCTGGACGATCTCGCCGCTCTCCATGATGGCGATGCGGGTGCCGAGTTTGAGCGCTTCATCGAGGTCATGGCTGACGAACAGGATCGTTTTGCGCGCGCGCTCACGCTGGCCGCGTTGCAAGAGCAGGAGTTCGTCTTGCAGACGCTCGCGGATCAGCGGGTCGAGTGCGGAGTAGGGCTCGTCCATGAGCAGGAGGTCGGCGTCGGTGGCAAAGGCGCGCGCGAGGCCGACGCGTTGTTGCATGCCGCCCGAGAGTTCGTGCGGGTATTTGCGTGCCCACTCGCTCAAGCCTACCAAGTCGAGCACTTCGGCCACGCGGCGGCGGCGCAGATCGCTACGCACCCCGCGTACCTCGAGGCCGAGGCCGACGTTTTCCGCCACTGTGCGCCAGGGCATCAGGGCAAACTGTTGAAAGACCATCGAAATGCGATTGGTGCGCAGATGCCGCAACATGCCGCGCGAGCAATCGGAAATGCCGATCTCTTCGCCGCGATCATCGATGTAGACCTTGCCGCGGGTGACGTTGGCCAGGCCGTTGGCGGCGCGCATGAGGGTCGATTTGCCCGAACCGGACAGCCCCATCAAGACGAAGATCTCGCCGCGCTGGACACCGAAGGTGGCATCCCGCACGGCGACGACTTGGCCGCTCTTGGCGAAGATTTCATCTTTGCTTTCGCCGCGGTCGATCATTTTGTGCGCGAGCGCGTGACGCTTGCCGAATACGATGTCGACGTGATCGAAACGCAGCAGGGTCATCGACACGGTCCAAGCATTGAGGGCGCCGCCAGGGCACCACCATGGGGAAAGCGGGTGCGCGCACCGCCGTAACCTGGCCGCGACAGCACGCTGCGATGAACACCTTGGCGTTGTTCGGCGCGGTGGTGGCGCGGGCTGTTGGGGGCGCAAGGCGGCGATGCGCCCGATGGTGCGCCGGTCAGTTGGTCGTCGGGCAACTCGCCAAGACGCACCGCCGGCTGAGCGCGGCCAACGCGCGTCTCCTCCGTGCAGCTCAAGGGCCCAGCGACGATGCGGCGATCTGAGCGGGTGGTGGGCGGTCTGCCGCCGAGGCGGTCCACGCCTCGAAGCGAGCGGGTGGTGCGCGGACGACAGCTCAGGCGTTTAAAGTCTTGTTGGCAGCGGGTGGTGAGCCGACGACAGCCCAAGCGTGCCGCACCTTGTTGCGAGCGGATGGTGCGCGAAAGGCGATTGAGGCGTTTCGCGCGGCAATCCGGTCGATTGGTGCGTGAGCGGCCCAAGCTGCGGCTCGCGCGGCGATCGGCTAGGTTCGTCATGAGCGTACAGCCGAGGCGGTCCAGCCACTGCTCCAAGCAGCGCGTGCCCGGGCGGCAGTCATGACGGCGCCTGCCGACGCCGCCGGTCCGATCACCTGTCCGCCCGGCGGCGGGGGGCATCGATCCGGTCACGTGTTGGCACTCGCAGCGATGTCCTGCGGCGCGCGGTAGCGGAACAGCCGGTCGAGCAGGATGGCGACGATGACGATGCACAGGCCCGCCTCGAAACCTTGCGCGATGTTGACCGAATTGAGCGCGCGCACCACCGGCTTGCCCAGACCGCCGGCGCCGACCAGGGCGGCGATCACGACCATGGACAGGCTGAGCATGATGCATTGGGTGATGCCGGCCATGATGCTCGGCATGGCATGCGGCAGCTCGATCTTCCACAAGCGCTGCATCGGCGTGGCCCCGAAGGCCTCGCCCGCCTCGAGCAACTGCTTGGGCACGCTGGTGATGCCCAGATGGGTCAGCCGGATCGGCGCGGCCACGGCAAACACGGCCGTGGAGATCAACCCGGGCACGACGCCGCGGCCGAATAGGATCAAAGTCGGAATGAGGTAGACGAACGGCGGAATCGTCTGCATCAGATCGAGCACTGGCCGCAGCAGGGGGTACAGCCAGGGCCGGTGCGCCGCCATGATGCCGAGCGGCACGCCGATCAGCAGGCACAGGCCGGTGGCGCACAGCACCAGGGCCAGCGTTTCTACTGTCGCCTCCCAGTAGCCGAGATTCCAGATCAACAGCAGGCCGAGCACGATCATGACCGGCACGCTGATATTGCGCCGCAACACGGCGCCGATCAGCGCGAAGGCGGCGATGAAGACGAACGGATCAACCCACAAGAGCGCGTCGGTCAGGCCGTCGATCAGCCGCCCGAGCGTGGCGGAAATGGCATCGAAGGTGCCGGCGAAATGGGTGGTGACGAAATCGGTCGCCTGCTCGATCTGCTCGCCAATGGGCAATTTCTGCGCCAGAGGCGCTTTCAACCAGTCCAACATCGTTTCGTCCGTCAGCGCGAAAAGGCCATTGCGAACAACATCTTAGATCTAGAGACCGAGCGCCGAGCGGACTGCCGGCAAGCCCGGTTCGCCGCTCACCGTGGTGACACCCTCGAGCCAGCCGTCAAGCACGTCGGGGTTGGCCTGCAACCACGCGGTGGCGGCGTCGTTCGGCGTGGCGCCGTCATTGAGGATGGCGCCCATGACCTCGTTCTCGAGTGCCAGTGAGAATTCCAGGTTGTTCAAGAAGGTCGCCATGTTGGGGCATTCGTCGAGATAGCCGGCGCGCACATTGGTGTACACCGTGGCACCGCCGTAGTTCGGGCCGAAGACGTCGTCGCCGCCGCTCAGATAGGTCAGCTCGAAATTGGCGTTCATGGGATGCGGTTCCCAGGCCAGGAACACGATCCAGTCCTCAGTGCGCGCCGCCCTGGCGACCTGCGCCAGCATGCCCTGTTCCGAGCTTTCCACCAGTTCGAAGCCGCCCAGGCCGAACTGGTCGCTGGCGATCATGTCGAGGATCAGGCGGTTGCCGTCATTGCCCGGCTCGATGCCGTAGATCTTGCTGTCGAACTGCTCGGCATGGGCGGCGATATCGGCGAAATCGCGGACACCGCCGTCGGCCGCGTAGCTGGGTACGGCCAGGGTGTATTTGGCCCCCTCTAGATTGGCGCGCACGGTCTCGACCGAGCCGTCCTCGCGATAGGGCGCGATATCGGCCTCCATGGTCGGCATCCAATTGCCGAGAAAGACGTCGATATCGCCGTTTTTCAGGCTGACGTAAGTCACCGGCACGGACAGCACTTCGGCGCTGGTCGCATAGCCGAGCGCCTCGAGCACGACCGAGGTGACCGCGGTGGTGGCGGTGATATCGGTCCAGCCGACATCGGAAAAGCGCACGCTCTGGCAGTTTTCCGGTACGTTGGCGTTGGCCCGCTCGGCCGCGCCGACAGCCAGACCGACGACCATGGCTGCGCAGATGACAGGGCGCATCACCTCTCTCCCACTTGCTTGCGCTCCGCTTGGTGCCAAAGCCGCAAGCGTGTTGTCAGCAGGCCGGGCCAAGCCCGACCGGCGGGGCGGCTCTTGGCCATGGCCGGTGCCCGCATGGGCCGGAGGTTAACGACTTCATGCCCAACGACAAGAGAGAACCTGCCGTTGCATGACCGCTAGCCGGCCACGCGGCCCGGATTGCGGCTTCCCTGCGGCCACGCGCATGCAACCAGCCGGCAGCCGCCGCGCGTGGCGACCCTCAAGCGCTGCCAGCGTTGGCGCGCCTTGCCGGCGTCGCCCGATGTCAGATCGAACAGCCGGCCGGCCGGGTGATGCGCGGCGAGCCAGGTGGCGATGACCAGGGTGAGCCAAAAGGCAGCAACGATATCAGAGAGATAGTGCGCTTTGATGATCACCCGCGTGAACGCGAGATAGCCGGCCAGCGCGATGATCGGCACGCGCGCCCAGCGCGGGCTGAACAGGCAGAGCAGCACGGCGAGGCTGCAGATCGTGCCGGCATGGCCCGATGGCATCGAGGCGTGGGCGCTGTCCAGGCTGAACGGAACAAAAGCGAAAGCGCCTTCCTGTTCGTAGAGTTTCGGTCGGGCGCGGCCGAGCAGCGGTTTGATCAGGTTGGTGATGAGGCCGCTCAGCGCGATCAGGGCGAAGGCGAAGCCGCTGGCGCGCTGCATCGGCACGAGCTGCCTGCGGCGGCTGCAATCCAGGGTTTCATGACGGTACAGGGCGCAGGCCAGCCAGGTCAGACCGGCGACGGTGAGATAGACGCCGCTCTTGCCGAGATTGGTCGGTGCGCCGAGCGTGCGCCGGCTGGCCGCGTCCAGACCGGCTGCCCAGAGATAGACGCGTTCGTCCAGCAACCACAGGGCGACGAGAACGGCCAAAGCGAACGCGACGTGCTGGCGCCAGGTCAGCCCGGCCAGGGTCATGGCGCCGACACGGTCGTGTCGCCGGCCGGGTCGACGGCGGCGAACAGGCGCAGGTCGAGCCAGTCGCCGCCATTGTAATTGTAGCCGGTGATGCCGGTCAGCGGGCGGGCGGCGATGGCTTGGTCGGCGAGGGCGGCCTCGAAGCGCGCCATCTGACCGGCCTCGATCAACGCCAGGTTGCAGCCCGGTGCGGCCAGATGCGCCGCCGCGCGCGCCGGCCCGCCGGTGATCGTGTCCTTGCCCAGGGCGAACACCAGGCTCGGTTCGGTGAAGCCGGAACTGGCGACGACCGGTGCTGCGCACGGGCTGTACTCGGCGACCGCGGCGCGGATCTTCGGCGCCAGCCAGATGGTCTCCAGCCGAGCGAGCACGGCGTCATAGGCGGCATAGCTCAAGATCGGCGCGCTGATCCCGATGATGAGCAAAAACCGTGCGATTGCAAAATGTTGCAAGGCCTGTGCGGCGGCCGCGAACAAGGCGGCCAGGGCGATTGCGAACAGCAGGGCGGCGGCATCGACGCGGCTGTCGGCGAGCATCGGCAAGACGGCAACCGCCCCAACCAGCGCCAAGGCCAGCGCGCCGAACAAGGCCGTGGCCAGATGCTGCCAAGCGCGCCCGGGCGGCCGCGCGGCGCCGCGCAGGCCGTCGGCGATGGCGGCACCGGTGAGCAGGGCGATCGCCGGGTAGACCGGCACCATGTAATGCGGCAGCTTGGTGGTCACCAGCGCGAACACCGCCCAGACCGGCACGATCCAGCTCAGCAAAAAGCGTACGCGGGCATCGCGCCGCTGCCGCCAGATCCAGGGCAGGGCGAGCACGCTCAGCGCGGCCATCGGCCAGAAGGTCACCGGAAACAACGCCAGATAGAAGCCCGGCGGCGCGCCGTGTCCTTGCTCACCCTCGCCGACCTTGTAGAGCATCTCACGGCCGAGCGAGGCCTGCAGGAAGGCGCCGTCGCTGGCGATCTGGATAGCGATCAACCAGGGCGCGACAAGCGCTGCCAGGATGGCGAGCCCGGGCAGCGGCCGCAGGCCGAGCAGCCAGCGAAAACGCCGCTGCCAGACAGCAAATGCCAGGGCGTTCAGGGCCGTGACCATCAGGCCGATCGGGCCTTTGACGAGGATGCCGACGCCGTGCGCCGCCCAGAAACCGAGCACCGCCGCCCAACCTGGACGCTGGTCGTCGTGCGCCAGGGCGGCGCGCGCGAGCAGGGCCTGGGCGAGCAGGATCGCCCCGAGCAGAACCGCGTCCGTCTTGGCCATGCGCGCTTCGGTGCCCATGAGAATGCAGACAGTCAAGGCAAACGCGCCGATCAGGCCCGCAAGTGAACCGAAAAGAAAACGTCCGAGCCACAAGGTGAGCAACACGCTGAGCAGGCAACCGATCAGCGAGGGCAGGCGGTACAGCCAGATCGTCTGGGCATGGGCGCTGCCAACGATCGACACGGCACCGGCCTGCAGCCAATAAATTCCGGCCGGTTTCTTGTAGCGCGGCTCCTCGCCGAAGCGGATGTCGATCCAATCGCCGCTCTGCACCATCTGCTTGCTCGCCTGGGCATAGCGGCTTTCGTCGCGATCGCTCGGCGGCAAAACGAAAAAACCGGGCAGATAGACCGCCAAAGCGAACACGACCATGAACGGGTAGGCGACCGGCGCGCGCGCGAGCCAGCGCAGCCAGCCGGGCGTGCGATCCGGCGCGGGCGGGTGATCGGTGTCGCTCGGTGCGTTGTCCACCTTCCGGGGTCCCTCAGCATCCATGGTCGCGGCGCAGGCGGCGGCCTTGTTCGATGGCAGGCAAGGGCTAGCTAGACCAGAGCACGCCGCAACGCCAAGCCCGCCCATGCACCTCGTCTGGTTCAAACGCGATCTGCGCACCCACGATCACGCTGCCCTGGCCGAAGCCGCCGCGCGCGGGCCGGTGCTGCCGCTCTATGTCGTCGAGCCGGCCTACTGGGCGCTGCCGGACAGCGCCCCGCGCCAGTTTGCCTTCGTACGCGCCTGCCTTAGTGAGTTGCGCGCCGAACTGGCGGCGCTGGGCCAGCCGCTGATCGTGCGCCACGGCGAGGTCATCGCGGTCTTCGAGGCGTTGCGCGCAATTGTTCGTTTCGATGCGCTTTGGTCGCACCAGGAAACCGGTAATGGCTGGACCTATGCCCGCGATCGGCGCGTCGCCGCCTGGTGCCGCGCCCACGGCATCCCCTGGTACGAGCCCCGCCAGCATGGCGTCATCCGCCGGTTGCAGAGCCGTCGCGGCTGGGCCGGCAAATGGCAGCGCCAGATGGCCGCACCGCAGCGCGCCGCCCCTGCGCTGGCGCCGCTGGCCGATGTCGAGCCCGGACCGATCCCGACGGCCGCCGAGCTCGGGCTTGGCGCCGATCCCTGTCCCGGCGTGTGGCCGGGCGGACGCCAGGCCGGCGAGGCGGTGCTGCACGGTTTCTTGCACACGCGCGGGCAACGCTACCGCCAGGAGATGGCGTCGCCGCGCACCGCCTATGACGCCTGCTCGCGCTTGTCGCCGCATCTGGCCTGGGGCAGCCTGTCGCTCCGTGAGGTTTATCAGGCAGCACAAGCACGCAAGCTGGCGTTGAAGGGCCAGCCCGGCGAAGACGCCAAAGCCTGGCGCGCGTCGCTCAGCTCGTTCACCTCGAGGTTGCACTGGCATTGCCATTTCATGCAAAAGCTCGAGGACGAACCGCGCATCGAGCACAGCAACTTCCATCGCCTGTTCGATAGCGTGCGCACCGAAGCGGCGCCCGCGACCCTTGCGGCCTGGCGACAGGGCGAGACCGGCTTTCCGCTGATCGATGCCTGTATGCGCGCACTCGACCATACCGGCTGGCTGAACTTTCGCATGCGCGCCATGGTGATGTCGTTCGCCAGCTATCATCTGTGGCAGCCCTGGCAGGCCAGCGGGCGCGTGCTGGCGCGCCTGTTCGTCGACTACGAGCCGGGCATTCACTGGTCGCAATGTCAGATGCAGAGCGGTACGACCGGCATCAACACGTTACGTGTTTACAACCCGACCAAGCAGGCGCGCGACCAGGACCCGGACGGCACGTTCATCAAACAGTGGCTGCCGGACCTGGCGGACGTGCCGAAAAGCTATATCCACCAACCGTTTAGCTGGCCAAAGGCGGCCGAGCGGCTGGACGGGCGCTACCCACGGCCGATCGTCGACCAGCAGCAGGCCGCCAGGGCGGCCAAGGAGCGCCTGTATGCCCTGCGCCGCGATCCGGCGTTTCGCGCCGCCGCCGAGGCCATCCAGGACCGCCACGGGTCGCGCAAGGCGGGCATTGCACAGGTGTTGGAACAACGTGAGATCGCACGGCGGCGGGCGAAAGCCGACCCGCGCCAGCTCGATCTGCTGCCCGAGGGCTAGGCAGGATGCGGCGCATCGTCAGCAACATCCAGAGCGACGCGCCGGCGCGCGCTGGCCTTCTACCGCGCCGCTCTGGGTCTAAAGCCGGTCATGGACCCCGGCTGGCCCCGCATTCTGCTGGCCGTCGTGCAGGCGCGTTGGACCAATGCCGGCTTTCCCAGCGTCTACGGGCCGTTCGACCAACCCCGGGGCGTGCGCCGCTTCTTCGGGCGCGATCGCATCGGCCGGCTCGCCAACCGTCTGCAGCCCGGCAGCGGCGCCTAGCGCGCTGAGGCGGTCTCGAGGATTGCTGGCGGTCGCGCGCAGCGCTAGGGATGCCGGAGCCGCCGGCGCGTCTACGCAAGGAGCCTAACGTCATGCCACGTAGCCTGATCGGCACGATCGTTTTCATCATCGGCATCAGCCTGTACGCCATGCTGGTCATGAACCTCGCCCTGTATCTGCCGCAGGGCGGCGTTCTGGGCTGGACGGTGCAGGTGGTCTATCACGTCGTCTTCGGGCTGATCTGGCTGTGGCCGGCGACCAGGCTGGTGCGTTGGGCGGCGCGCGGCGGTCGCGTGGGGTTTTAGTCACCGGCTGTGGTGTTCGGTCACCGGCTGGGGTGTTCGGTCACCGGCTGCGGTGTTCGGTCACCGGCTGCGGTGTTAGGTCACAGGATGAGATATTAGGTCAGAGAATTCTGTGATCGGTCTCAGCGTGGGGGGGTCGGGCTGCGGCTGG
>JBHJHH010000017.1:0-17298 GCA_050331015.1 Geminicoccaceae bacterium | reverse complement strand
CTGACCTGGACGATACCGTTCGGCCTGCTCATCCTGCTGGCGGCGTTCAACCGCTTCGATCCGCGCTACGAGGAGGCCGCGCGCGATCTGGGCGCTTCGCCCTGGCAGACGCTGCGGCTGGTGATCATCCCGATCATCCTGCCCTCGCTGATCGGTATTGCGCTGTTCGGCTTCACGCTCTCGTGGGATGAGATTGCCCGCACCTCGCAAGCCATCGGCGGCCGTAACACGCTGCCGCTCGAGCTGCGCGGCCTGACCCAGACCGTGACCACGCCGGCGATCTATGCGCTCGGCAGCGTCATCACGGCCGTGTCGCTCATGGTCATCGGCCTGAGCCTTGCTTGCATCTATGTCCTGCGCCGGCGCCGGAGGCGACAGCCATGAGCCCAGAGCCACGCTACGTCATCACCACCGCCAGCGCGGACGAGGTCGCCACGCTCATCGACTGGGCGGCCGGCGAAGGCTGGAACCCGGGCCTGGACGATGCGGCCTGCTTTCGCGCCGCCGATCCGGACGGCTTTCTGGTCGGCCGGCTCGATGGCGTCATGGCCGCGGGCGTCTCGCTCGTGCGCTACAGCGCGTCGTACAGCTTTCTCGGCCTGTTCATCGTCCGCCCGGACGTGCGCGGCCAGGGCTATGGCAAGGCGATCTGGGACGCCGCCATCGCTTTGGCGGGCCGGCGCACGATCGGCCTCGACGGTGTCGATGCGCAAGTCGCCAACTACCGCTCCCAGGGCTTTGCCCCGGCCTTCAAGAGCATCCGCCATGCCGGGCGGGTCGAGGCAGCGGTCGAAGCGGCGCACCTCACCGGCCTGGACGCACGCAACCTGGCCGGCATCGCGGCCTTGGACCGGCGCGGCTTCGGCGTCGATCGCCACGCCTTCCTCGAGGCCTGGCTGCATGCAGGGCATCACCGTGTCCGCGTCTGGGTCGAAGACGGCCAGGTGCGCGGCTATGGCGTTGCCCGAGCTTGCCGTCAGGGCGCCAAGATCGGCCCGCTGTTTGCTGACACCTCCGAGATCGCCGATGCTCTTTTGCGCGCGCTGGCCCAGGCCGTCGGCGGCGAGATCATCCTCGATACGCCGCTGGCCAATCCCGACGCGGTGGCCCTCGCCGAACGCCACGGCCTGCAGCCGGTGTTTCAGACCACGCGCATGTACAAGGGCGCGCCAGCGCACCTGCCGCTTACCGAGATCTATGGCCTCACCAGCTTCGAGCTCGGCTAGCCAGGGCAGCCCGCGCAAGCGCGCGCCGCGCCGGCTTGCGGCTCAAGGCGCGCCGTCGGCATGACCCTTGCCCAGCTCGGCCAGGCGCAGGTCCAGCTTGCGCAGGCGTAAGGCGACGAAGATCAGCAGGGCGGCGACGATCGCGGTTGCCAGCGCGATGATCCAGGCGATCGCGACCACGCCGGACCCCGGCCAGAGAATGAGCACCAGGCCAAGCGCGATGGCCACGCCGGCCAGTCCGCCCAACGCGCGGGTTTCTTCCGCCGGCAGCTTCGAGGCGCGCGCCGCCAGCACATGGCTGATGCCGGCGACCAGCGCCCACAGGCCGAACAGGATCATCAGCGTGCGCAGGCTGGCGTCCGGCCAGAACAGCAAGATGGCGCCCAGCGCCAGCCCGAATGCCGCCTGGGCCAGGGCCGCGCCGCGCTCGTCGGCACGCCAGGCGCCGACCAGTCCGGTCACGCCATCGGCGAGGCAGAACAGACCGACGAACACGACCAGGAGATCGAGGCTGGCGCTCGGGCGAAACAGCAGCGCCAGGGCGAGCGCCGCGGCGATGACACCGCGCAGCAAGAACGCCCACCAGATCTGCGCCAGCTTGTCGGTCAAGCGCGCCTGCACCTGGCCGGCCGCCCGACGCAAGCGTGCGCGCTCCCTGTCGTGATCCGTGTCGTCATTCATGTCGTCATTCATGTCGTCATGCATGCTCATCGCCCTGCCCCCTTATCGTGCAGCATCGCGACAGCCAACGCGCTGCCGCTGGCTCAGTGGTAGCCGTTTTCGCTGAACAGCGGGCAACAATCCGCCTGTCCGGACAGCGCGGCGCGCCGCCGGCTCACGCCGGATCGATGGGGGACAGGCGCAGATACTTCCAGCCGCGCCAGTCATCGGGATGGGCGCGCATGAAGGCTTCGGTGAGGCCGGCGAACTGGCCCACGGCTGCGGCCATCGCCTGGTCACGCGGCGCCTGGCGCGGCACCGCCAGCGGCGCGCTCAGCTCGATGATCAGCCGGCGGCCGCCAGCGCTGCGGCGTTCATGGCAACAGAACACCGGGATCAGGGCGGCACCGGTGGCATGCGCCAGGGCGGGCGCGCCGGTGGCCAGCGGATAGACACACCCGGCCAGCGGTGCCACGGCGATCTGCCGCCCTTCCCAGGCACCGGCCGTGATGGAGATGATGGCACCGGCGCGCAGCTGGCGCAGGGCCGTGCGCATCGCCCGCTCCTCGACACCGTCGGCAATGGCGATCCGCCCGGCCAGATAGCGATCCTCGCGGCGCGCGCGGATCGGGTTGAGCACGTGGATGCCAAAGGCGGTCTTGGAATAGCCGTGCTCGGCCCGGCTGAGGTGATGCACCTGCACGCCCAGCTCGTGCAGCCGTTTTTTCACCGCCAGGCCGTGAAACACGCAATGCGCCATCCACAAGATGACGCCTTTGCCGCTCGCCCGGGCGGTCTCCAGATGCGGCAGACCGCGCACGTCCGTCTCGAACTGCCAGCCGCCCGGCCGGTAGTCGCGCAGATACTGAAACGAGTGCTCGATGCGATGGGCATCGAGCTGCGCGGTCACCTGGTCGGCGTCGACACCGAGCCGTGCCGCCGCCTGCCGGATCGCCGCCGATGGGCGATGCACCGGCCCGGCCAGCCAGGCCGCCGCGTGCGGCCACCAGGCTTGTGGCAGCAGCCAGGCCACCAGCCCCCACAGCGGCAGCCGGCTCAGCACCGCGAGATCATGCCACTCGATCGGCTTGCGCTGCTTGCTGACCCGGCGTTTTTCCAGCGTCACCGCGCCGGCCCGGCAGGGCGTCACGATCAGCGCCCGCCGTCGCGCGGCGGCGGCACCCGCGCGCCGACCGGCGTCAGGTAAAAGCGCAGCCTGGCGGCGCAAAAGCGCAGGGTGCCACGCAGGCGGCGCGGCGTGGCATCCTTGCTAAGCCGGCGCAGCGTGCCGGTGGTTTCGCATGCCGGATCGGCCAGGCAGGCGACCGACATGCCCTGATGCTTGAAATACAGGCTGGCTTCGAGCTCGTGGCCGAGCGCGGCAAACGAGCCGAGACGGGTGATGTCGGCGCGGCGGCGCAGGCCGGGATTGAACGAGTAGCCGAGCCAGTCGCGCACACCCCAGACCGGTGCCTTGTAGTAGCTTATGCCCGCCAGGCTGCGCGGCTCGCTGGCATAGATCTGGTCGTGATACGGGTTCTGGCCGGCGCGGCGACAGAGCACGGTGGAAATGCTCGGATCACCGTCGAGCAGGACACGGGACTGTTCGATGAAGTCACCGCGAAAAAAGCGCCAGTCATCCTCACAATGGAAAATGTACGGCGTGTCGATCGTCGCATAGGCACGATCGATGCTCGCCATCTGCCCCAGCCGGGTCTGGTTGACGATCGGCTCGATGGGCTGTTCGAACCTGCCGACAACCTGATCGACCGAAGAATCACCGCTGTCCTCAATGACGATATAGCGTGCGATCGGTGCCGTGTTGTGGGCAAGAAATCTCTCCAGCGTCGATGCCAGGAGATCGAACCGGCCGCAACTGGTCAAAACGAACGTGATCGCGTCAGTATCTGGCATACTATTGTCAATCAACATCAACGCTCAAAGCGTCGGGCAAAACGCTATTTGGACAATCGTGATCAATATAAGGCCGATCCGGCGTACGCGCCGGCCGGGCGTTCCTGTTACCACGCCTGCGCAGCCATGAGCGCTTTCGGATGAGGGCTTTGCATACGCGAGAACGCCGCAAGTTCACACATGGCCGCAGAGCGGTGCGCACGCGCCGGTCGATGTCGTGTTTGCAACCTCACTTTGTCGTTTTTGGAGGGGTAACAAGCGGCGGCGTTTCCTGTAGGGTCCCTCTAACAAGATGCGCCAAGGACATAAAATCGAGCCAGCGCATACGGGGAGGTCAGCCAGGGCATGGAGACAATCGTCTTCATCTTCAACAATCTCGGTACGATCGCCGGGATGACGGTACAGCACATTTCCATTGTCGCCGTGGCGGTCGGGCTGGCGATTCTGACCGGCGTGCCGATCGGCATTGCCATCACGCAGAGCCAAAGGCTGGCGGATGCCGTGCTTTACGTGGCGGCGATTATCGTCACCATTCCGTCGATTGCCCTGTTCGGCCTGATGATCCCGGTGCTGTCGCTGATCGGCCAGGGCATCGGCTGGCTGCCGGCGGTGATCGCGATCCTGCTCTATTCCCAGCTCCCGATCATCCGCAACACCTACACCGCCATCAGCAATGTCGATCCGGCCCTGCGCGAGGCCGCGCGCGGCATGGGCATGACCGCGATGCAGCGGCTCTGGCGGGTCGAGATCCCGATCGCCGTGCCGGTGATCATGGCCGGTGTGCGCACCGCCGTGGTCATGAATATCGGCGTGGCCGCAATCGCCGCCTATATCGGCGCCGGCGGCCTCGGCGTCTTGATTTCCCGGGGCATCAGCCAGACCGACCCGCGCCAGCTCATCGCCGGCGCCCTGTTCGTCTCGCTGCTCGCCATCGTCGCCGACTACGCGCTGTTGCACGTGCAACGACTCCTGACACCAGCCGGTCTGAAACGCTGAAGCAAAGGAAACACGGATGATCCGGCTTGAAGAGCTGACCAAGGTTTTCGAGACGCCGAGCGGGCCGGTCGTGGCGGCCGACAAGGTCTCGATGGAAGTCCCCAGCGGCGAGATCTGCGTCCTACTCGGCCCGTCGGGCTGCGGCAAGACGACGACGCTGAAGATGATCAACCGCCTGATCCCGCACACCTCGGGCAAGATCTTCATCAATGGCGAGGACACCAGCAAGCTGAACGACGTCCAGCTCCGGCGCAAGATCGGCTACGTCATCCAGCAGATCGGCCTGTTCCCGAACATGACCATCGAGGACAATATCTGCGTCGTCCCGCGTCTTCTCGGCTGGAACCAGGAACAAGCCAAGAAACGCGCGCGCGAACTGCTCGACATGGTCGGCCTCGATCCGAACGTGTTCCTCAAGCGTTTTCCGAAAGAGCTCTCCGGCGGCCAGCAGCAGCGCGTCGGCGTGATCCGCGCGCTCGCCGCCGATCCGCCGGTCATGCTCATGGACGAACCGTTCGGCGCGATCGACCCGATCAACCGCGAGGTCATCCAGGACGAGTTCCTGCGCATGCAAGGCGAGCTGAAAAAGACCGTCATGATGGTCAGCCATGACATCGACGAGGCGGTCAAGATGGGCAACAAGATCGCGATCTTCACCAGCGGCAAGCTCGAGCAATACGATTCGCCGGACGATATCCTGGCGCATCCGAAGACCCCGTTCGTGGCCGATTTCGTCGGCGCCGATCGCACGCTCAAGCGCTTGCGCCTGCTCACCGCCGAAGAGGTCGCCGACAGGGTCATGCCGCCGGTTTCGCGCCACAACAGCGTGGCCGACGTCGTGAGCCTGTTGCAGCAGCACGAGCAGCGCATCGCGGTGGTGATCGACGGCAACCACCATCCGGTCGGCTATTTCACGCGCGAGGAGGCCGAGGGCGCCACCGGCGATGCCGGCGAACTCGCCCATCCCCTGCCGGTGACCGTGCCGGTGCGCGCCGATCTGCGCGCGGTCATCTCGGAAATGCTCACCCATGACACCGGCTGGCTGACCTGCGTCGACGACGAGGGCGCCTATGCCGGCCTGGTCACCTATCCGGCGGTGACCAAGGCGCTCGGCGAGAACTACCGCACGAGCCAGGCCGCCTGACCATGAGCCAGGCCGCCGTTCACCCCACCTCGAGCATCTGGTCATCGCTCGGCACGCTGGCGATCTTCGCCGCCGGTCTGCTCATCGGTGTCTCCGGTCTCATCGGCCAGATCACCACCTACTGGGACGACATCGTCTATCTCGCCCAGCAGCACATGGTGCTTGTGCTGACCTCGGGCGGCGCCGCGATCGCGGTCGGCATCCCGGTCGGCATCTGGCTGTCGCGGCCGTCGATGGAGCGCTATGCCGAGCTCGTCATGCAGGTGTTCAACATCGGCACGACGATCCCGACCCTGGCGGTCATCGCCCTGTCCATGACCATCCTCGGCATCGGCTTTCTGCCGGCGTTTTTCGGCCTGTTCGTCGCCTCGCTGCTGCCGATCGTGCGCAACACCTATGCCGGCCTGCTCGCCGTGCCGGCGCACCTCAAGGAAGCCGCCACCGGCATGGGCATGACGCCGATGCAGATCCTGTGGCGGGTCGAGCTGCCGAACGCGCTGTTCGTGATCTTTTCCGGCATCCGTACCGCATTGGCGATCAATGTCGGCACCACGCCGCTGGCGTTCCTGATCGGCGGCGGCGGTCTCGGTGAACTGATTTTCACCGGCATCGATCTGATGGAACCGGGCATGCTGCTCGCCGGCGCCGTGCCGACCGCCTTGCTCGCTGTCCTGGTGGACTACCTGGTTGGTCAGGCGCAAGTCTACCTCGTGCCCAAGGGCGTCAATCCGCTTCGCTGAACGGCGGAGCCCACAAACTCCGGGAGGGTTTGACCATGTTGAAGACGTTGCACCTATCGTTCGGCGCGCTCGGCCTGTGCCTTGCTGCCAGCGCCGCCCAGGCCGATACCATCGTGGTCGGTGGCAAGAATTTCACCGAGCAGCAGCTCTTGGCCTCGGTCACGACCCAGCTGCTCGAAGCCAAGGGCTATGATGTCGACAATCGCGCCGGCATGGGCTCGGCGGCCCTGCGCCAGGCCATGGAAAACGGCCAGATCGACGTCTACTGGGAGTACACCGGCACGTCGCTGATCACCTACAACAAGGTCGAGGAAAAGCTCGACGCGCAAAACACCTACGCGCGGGTGAAAGAGCTCGACGCCGAAAAGGGCATCGTCTGGCTCGAGCCGTCGGACGCCAACAACACCTACGCTTTCGCCATGCGCAGCGCGGACGCCGAAGAGACAGGCATCCAGACGATTTCCGACCTGGCGAGCAAGGTCAATGACGAGGGCGGCGTCACCTTTGCCTCGAACGCCGAGTTCTACGCCCGTCCGGATGGCCTGAAGCCGTTGCAGGAAGCCTATGGCTTCGAGTTCCCGCGCTCGGACATCAAGCGCATGGACACGGGCCTGGTCTACCAGGCGCTCAAGGACGGCGATGTCGATGTCGGTCTGGTGTTCGCCACCGATGGCCGCATCCCGGCCTTCGATTTCACCGTGCTCGAGGACGATCAGGGCTATTTCCCGTCCTATGCCCTGGCGCCGGTGGTGCGCGATGAGGTGCTCGAGGCCAACCCCGAGCTCGCCGATATCCTGAACGAGGTCTCGGCCAAGCTCGACGACGAGACCATGGCCCAGCTCAACGCCACGGTCGATGTCGACAAGGTCTCGATCGAGAACGCGGCCGAGCAGTTCCTGAAAGACAGCGGCCTGATCTGATCGGCCGGCCCCCGGCGGCGTGTCCTCGCGGCACGCCGCCCCGTTGCCCCTTATTCGCCGAGGCACGCGTGCCATGACGACGACGTTCAAGGTCGGCGCTGCCCAGTTCGCTTCCCAGATCGGCGATGTCGACGCCAATCTCGAAGACCACCTCGCCTGGATCGATCGCGGCCGCAGCGCCGGCTTGAACCTGCTGGTCATGCCCGAACTGTCGCTCACCGGCCATTACGGCCCCGAGCGCCTGCTCGAGGCAGCGATGAAGCGCAAGGACCCGCGCCTGCGCAAGCTGGCCGCGGCCGCGGGCGACATGGCGCTGGTCGTCGGCTTCATCGAGGAGGGCCCGGCGGCGCAGTTCTACAATTCGGCGGCGATGCTCTACAACGGCCGCATGGTGCACCTGCACCGCAAGGTCAACATCCCGAATTACGGCCTGCTCGAAGAGGGCAAGCACTACGCGCCCGGGCGTTTCGTCGAGACCACCGAGTGGGACGAGGACTGGCGCCTGGCGGTGTTGATCTGCGCCGATGTCTGGAACCCGGGGCTGACCCATCTGTGCTTTTTGCACGGCGCCACGCTGCTGATCACGCCGATCAGCTCCGGCGTCGAGGCGGTCGGGGCCGAGTTCGACAACCCGGCCGGCTGGGCGCTGACCATGCGCTTTTACGCCATGATGTACGGCGCGCCGACGATCATGGTGAACCGCACCGGCGTCGAGCATGACCTGACCTTCTGGGGCGGCTCGCGCATCATCGATGCCTTCGGCCGCGAGCTGGCCGTTGCCGGGCGCGAGGCCGAGCTGATCACCGCGACGCTGGATTTCGCCGATGTCCGCCGGGCACGGCAGCTGTTGCCGACCGTGCGCGACAGCAATTTGTCCCTGGTCATGCGCGAGACCGAGCGGCTGGCGGAAAAGCTCGGCGTGCCGGACTTCGTGCGTGACCATGACTGAAGCGGAGCGGAGACAGGCCCATGCGTGATTTCTTTTTGAGTGACGAGGACCGGGCCTTTCGCACCGAGGTCGCCGACTTCCTCGCCCGCGAACTGGCACCGCGCTGTGCCGCGATCGAGGCCAACGAGGACTGGGAAGCGGTCAAGACCGTCGTGCGCAGCCTGGGCGAGGCGCACTACCTGACCTTGATGTTCAAGGATCTGTACAAAGGCCCGCTGCGAAGCCCGGGCCTGCGCCACGCCACGATCCTGTCGGAAGAGGCGGCCTATCTGAACTATGCCTTCGAGACCACGATCGCGACCGCGATCAGCTGCGCCTATCCCCTGCATGCCCATGCCCGGCCGGAGATGCGCGAGCGTTTCCTGACGCCCCTGCTCAAGGGCGAGGCGGTCGGCTGCATCTGCATGACCGAACCGAATGTCGGCTCGGACAGCGCCGGCATGGAAACCCGCATCCGTTTCGACAGCCAGAGCCGCGAATGGGTCATCGACGGCTTCAAACGCTACATCTCGAATGCCTCGAAGGGCGACATCTACATCGTCTGGGGCATCACCAACCCGGATGTCGCGCCGCAAAAGGGCATGACCGCGATCGCCGTGCCGGCCGATGCCAAGGGCCTGAGCTTTCCCAAGAGCTACCACTTCATGGGGCGGCGCGGCTGCGTCGTCGGCGAGGTCACCTTCGAGGGCGTGCGCGTGCCGGAAGACCACCTTCTGGGCGAGCCCGAGGGCGGCTTTCGCATCATGCTGGGTGCGTTCAATTTCGAGCGCATCATCCTCGGCGGCTCCGGCGTCGGCGTCGCCCGTTCGGCCTTCGATATCGCCACCGGCCACGCCCAGTCACGCCAGAGCTTCGGCCAGAAGCTCGGCCAGAAGCAGCTGATCTGGGACATGGTCGCGCAGATGAGCTGGCGCATCGATGCCGCCGCGTTGCTGACCCAGCGCGCCGCGTCGATGTATGACAGCGGCATCGACGGCAAGAACCTCATGCGCGAGGCCAGCCAGGCCAAGCTGGTCGCCACGGAAACCGCCGTGTTCTGCGCCGATCGCGCCGTGCAGATCCTCGGCGGTGACGGCATCACGCGGGAATACGGCCGCTGCGAGCAGATCTACCGCGACGCGCGCGCGCTGCCGATCGTCGGCGGCACCTCGGAAATGTGCAAATACCTGATCGCGGCGCGCGAAATGCCCACGATCAAACCCAATCTGTAATCCGCGCCAGGGAGGCCTTGGCCATGCATATCGCGCGCACGCTGGAAGCGTCGGCCGAACGTCACGGTGACCATACCGGACTGGTGTTCGCCGACCGGCGCTGGACCTACACCGAATGGCTCGGCCGGGTCCGCCGCTTTGCCCAGGCCCTGAGCGATCTGGGCGTGCGCCCCGGCGACCGGGTCGCCTTTTACGTGTCGACATCGGAAAACTCGGTCACGACCTATTTCGCCTGCCAGCTTTTGGGCGCGGTCGCCGTGCCGCTCAACTTCCGCCTGTCGCCCGGCGAAGTCGCCTACATCCTCAAGGATGCCGGCGTGCGCATCCTGGTCTATGGCCGCCACCTCACCGCCAACGCCCTCAAGGTGCAAGAGCAGGTTCGCTCGGTGCACGATTTCATCGGCTGCGCCTACGACACGGCGAATATTCCCGACGGGCATCTGCACTTCGACACGCTCGCCGAAGAGACCGTCGATCGCGATGAAATCCGCACCGTGCCGGCAGGCAGTGACATCTCGGCGCTGGTCTACACCTCGGGCACGACCGGCCGGCCGAAAGGCGTCATCCACACGCATGCCAACGATCTGTCGATCGCCATGAACTGCGTGATGGAATACGGCCTGAACCACCACGACAACGCCCTGCACATCGCGCCGCTCTACCATGTCGGCGGCATGCAGGCCTATTTCATCCCGCATCTGATGGTCGGCGGCACCAATATCGTCATCGGCCGCTACGACGCGCTGGAGACCTTGGAGATCATCGAGCAGGAGAAGATCACCACCCTGTTCGCCGTGCCGACCCAGATCCAGGAAATGCTGTTCCACCCGCGCTTCAAGGACTTCGATCTGTCGTCCTTGCGCCTGATCACCACCGGCGGTGCGGCGATCTCCTCGGCGACCATGCGGCGCGTGATCGATGAGTTCTGCCCGAACATCTTCAATGGCTACGGCATGACCGAGGCCTCGCTGACCCTGATCCTGCATCCCGAGGATGCGCTCGCCAAGCTCGGCTCGTGCGGCAAACCCACGCTGATCTCGGAATGCCGGGTGATCCGCAACGACCCGTCGAGGGACATCGCGCCATCGGAGGTGCTGCCGGCGAACGAGATCGGCCAGCTCATCGTGCGCGGGCCGCAGGCGATGACCGGTTACTGGAACAACCCGTTTGAGACCTCGAAGAAGCTGAAGGCCGGCTGGATCTACACCGGCGATCTGTTCTCGCGCGATGAAGACGGCTTCTATTACTTCCACGGCCGCGCCGATGACATGATCGTCTCCGGCGGCGAGAACATCTACCCGCGCGAGGTCGAAGAGATCCTCTATCGTTGTCCGGGCGTGCTCGAAGCCGCCGTGCTCGGTCTGCCCGATGAGAAATGGGGCCAGATCGTCACCGCGTTCGTCGTGCGCGCCGATGACGGCCTGAACGACAAGACGATCGATGACTTCTTCAAGGCCAGCCAGGACATCGCGCCCTACAAGCGGCCGAAACGCTACATCTTCGTCAATTCCCTGCCCATGAACCCGAGCGGCAAGGTCTTGCGCCGTGAGCTGCTCGCCACCTATGCCGCGCCGGCGGCTTGAAGGGGCCTGCCATGAGTGACAAGCTGCTCTACGAGCAAGACGGCGCGATCGTCACGCTCACCTTCAACATGCCGGAAACGCGCAACGCGCTGACCGACCATGACCTGTGCGACGCCATCGTCCAGGCCATGGCGCGCATCAATCACGACATGAGCGTGCGCTGCGCCATCGTCACCGGCGCCGGCAAGGCGTTCTCGTCAGGCGGCAATCTCAAGCACATGAAGGAGCGTACCGGCACCTTTGCCGGCGATGCCGCTTCGGTGCGCGACGGCTATCGCCGCGGCATCCAGCGGGTCGCACGGGCCATGTGGGAATGCGAAGTGCCGTTGATCGCCGCGGTCAACGGCCCGGCCTATGGCGCCGGCTGCGACACGACCTGCTTGTGCGACATGCGCATCGCCTCGACGAGCGCGACCTTCGCCGAGAACTTCGTGCGCGTCGGCCTGATCTCCGGCGACGGCGGCGCCTGGCTCCTGTCGCGCCAGGTCGGCCTGTCGCGCGCGGCGGAAATGACCTTCACCGCCGAGCCGGTCGATGCCGCCACGGCGCTTGCCTGGGGCCTGGTGTCGAAAGTGGTCGAACCGGACCAGCTCTTGCCCGAAGCGCGCGCGCTGGCCGCACGTATCGCCAAGAACCCGCCGCGCCAGCTGCGCATGGCCAAGCGCCTGCTGCGCGAAGGCCTGAACACGCGGCTGGATAGCCTGCTCGAGCTGGCGGCCGCGTTCCAGGGTGCCTGCCACCAGACGCGCGATCACGACGAGGCGGTGGCATCGCTGCTGGACAAGCGCGAGGCCCAGTTCGACGGCACCTGACATGGCGCTGGCCGTGCTCGAGCGCCGCGTGCCGCCGGCCTGGGTCGACTGGAACGAGCATATGAGCGCGGCCTGTTTCGCGCTCGCGTTTGCCGAGGCCAATGACCAGGCCCTGGCCGGCCTCGGGTTCGATGCCGGCTATCGCCAGCGCGCCGGCTGTGCGTGCTATGTGGTGGAAGCGCTGTACCGCTACCGCCGCGAGCTGCGCCTGGGCGACGCGCTGCGCATCGAGACCTGGCTCAGCCATGTCGATGCCAAGCGGTTGCGCCTCGGCCATGTCATGACCCAGGCATCGGGCGCGCGCGCTGCCGAGGCCGAGATTCTGTTTCTTCATGTCGCCTGGCGGCAACGACGCGTGGTGCCGTTCGAGGCAGACTTGCAACGCCGGCTCGAGGCGTTGGTCACGCCCGGGGCCGCCAGCGGAGAGGCGTCATGAGCGGACATGTCATCGAGGTCATTCACGGGCTCAACTGGCCAGCCCTGCCGGGCCCGGTCCGCGACCATGTGCGGCGCTGGCTGCTCGATCTGATCGGCGTCGCCGCCGGCGGCGCGACCACGGATTTGTCGCGCATCATCCGCAACCACGCCGTGCAGCAGTTCGGCCCGGGCGGCAGAAGCGCGCGCCTGCTGATGGACGGCCGCACGGTCAGCCCGGCCGGCGCGGCGCTGGCCGGTGGCATGACCATCGATGCCCTGGATGGCCATGACGGTCACAAGCTGACCAAGGGCCATGTCGGCTGCGGTGTCCTGCCGGCGCTGCTGGCCTACACCGATGCCGAGGACCTGCAGGGCGGCCAGGCCTTCCTGACCAGCCTGGTGCTCGGCTACGAGATCGGCACGCGGGCGGGCATCGCGCTGCATCGCACCGCCTGCGATTACCACACCTCCGGCGCCTGGGTCGCCCTGGCGGCCGCCGCGCTCGGCGCCCGGGCGATCGGCATGACCGCCGGGCAGACACGCGAGGCGCTCGGCATCGCCGAGTATCACGGTCCGCGCAGCCAGATGATGCGCTGCATCGATCATCCGACCATGCTGAAAGACGGCTCTGGCTGGGGCGCCATGGTCGGCGTCTCGGCCGCCTATCTGGCCGCCGACGGCTTCACCGGTGCGCCGGCGATCACGCTGGAAGGCGATGATGTCGCCGATATCTGGGCCGATCTGGGCACGACCTGGCGGATCTACGAGCAGTACTGGAAGGCCTTTCCGGTCTGCCGCTGGGCGCAGCCGGCGGTGCAGGCCGTGCTCGATCTGCGCGCCGGACACAAGCTGCACGCGCATGACGTCGAGCGGATCGAGGTGGTCACGTTCCACGAGGCCGTGCGTCTGGCCATGCGCTGTCCTGCGACCACCGAGCAGGCGCAGTATTCCACCGCCTTTCCGGCCGCGGCGGCGCTGGTGCGCGGCCAAGTCGGCGCCGACGAGGTCAGCCCGGCGGCGTTCGATGATCCGGACATCCTCAGGCTGGCCAGTGGCATGACGGTGCGTGAGGACCCGGCCTATAACGAGGCCTTCCCGGCCTGGCGCTATGCCCGCGTCAAGCTGCACCTGACCGATGGCCGTGTCCTGGAATCGCCAAAGACCGAAGCGCCCGGCGATCCGGAAAGCCCGGCCGACGATGCGGCGGTGCGCGCCAAATACCGGCTGCTCGCCGGTGCCGCTCTGGGCGCGCCGCGCGCCCAAGCGATCGAGGCCGCGATCGATGCGCTCGAGGACAGCGCCGATCTGGCGCCGTTTCTGGCCCTGGTGCAGACACCGCCGACGGCCTAGCCGCGCCCGGCGCTGGCCGCGGCGCTTGCTTGCGCGTGGGCGTCGGCGGCCTTGCGCAGGGCGCGCGCAAACACCTCGAGGCTCGGCCTGGACGGTGCATCGACACGCATGGTCAAGCCGACCGGGCCGGAGGTATCGGCGGTGTCGATCGCGAGCGCGACGATCTCGCCGCTGCGCAGATCGCGCCCGACAACGCCTTGCGAAATGATCCAGACCGCGTCGGTCTCATGGACGAAGGCGCGGCCGAAGCTGGTCGAGACCGATTCGATGCGGCCGGGCAGTTCGCCGATGCCGAGCGTGATCAGCAGGCGCTCGACGCTCGGCCGGATGACCGCGTCGCGATCGGGCAGGATGACCGGGAAGCGGGTGATGTCGCGCGGATCGAAGCGGGCCTGGTCGAGCAGCGGATGCCCGCGGCGTACCACCACGCGCACCGGCTCGGAATAGAGGTGGATGAAGGACAGATCGCGCATCGCCTCCGGTGAGGCGAGCCGGCCGACGACGATGTCGAGCCGCTCCTCGCGCAACTGGTTCAGCAAGAACACGTTGGGACCGCTGACCACCTGCACCGCCGCGGTCGCGCCGGTTTCGACATAGCGGGCGATCGCCGAGGGCACGATTTCGGCGGCCACCGTCGGCAGGGCGCCGAGCCGCACCATCCAGGCATCACGCTCGCGCACCTGGGCGATGGCGTTGACGGCATGCTCGAGCTCGACCAGGCAGGCAGCGGCGCGCGGGTAGAACACCTGGCCCAGCTCGGTCAGCGCCGCCCCCTTGCGCGCGCGCATCACCAGGCTCGCGCCGAGAATGTCCTCGAGCTCCTGCAAGGTCTTGGAAACGGCCGGCTGGCTGAGCGCAAGGGTCTCGGCGGCGCGGCCGACGCTTTGCTGGCGCACGACCTCGAGAAAGCACTGCAGGTGCCTGAGCTTGATGCGCCGGTCGATGGTAACATTCCCTCAGGTTATATTTTGGCCACGATATGTCATTTTACATGCCCTTTTGTCCATGGCAATGCTCCGACAACACCAGCGCGGCCGGGGAATGGCTGCGGCAAAGGGAAGGCCGATGAACGATCTTGGTCAGGCTGCCGGCATGACGACACGCCGCGAGGTGCGCGACGGCACGCCGGTCTACCGTTTCGACATCCGCTTGCAGACCGCGGACGAAACGGTTTTCTTCGATCTCTGAGGCACGTCCAATGGCCAGCTTGGGCATCATCGCTGTCGGGATCACCGGTGCCGTGCCGCCAAAGGCGGCCAAGCCGTTGCTGCCGGTCGTCTTTGCTGCACGTGTCGGCGCGATGTCGGCGGCATTGCCCGGCACAAAGCTGGATTTGGGGAGTTGAGGTCATGGCGATCCGCAACCTGCTCGTTGCCTATAACGGCACGGACGCCGCCGACAGCGCGCTCGCCCTCGGCCTCTTGATGGCGCGCAAATACGATGCCCATCTGACCGGCATCCTCGCGCACGGCCAGACGCGCGCCTCGCAGTCGTTGGGACCGTGGCTGGGCGCCGACGTCCTGTCCTACATGGCCGAGCGCGAACACGAAGCGGTCCGCGCGATCGCCAGCCGCTTCCACGCGCAGATCGCCAAGGCGCACCGCCCTGACAAAACCAGCTTCATCGAACGCAAGGGCGCGCCCGATGAGCGGCTCGCGGCCTGCGCTGCCTGCCACGACTTTCTCCTGCTCGGCAGTTTCGATCCCGGCCAGGCCAAGAAGATCTTCGCAGCCCACCCCGATCGCATCGCGCTGCACTCGGGCCGGCCGCTGATCGTCGTGCCCGCCGGCTACCGCACCGACGAGCTGCCCGATCATGTGTTGATCGCCTGGGACGGCCGGCGCTCGGCCGCGCGCGCCCTGAACGACGCCATGCTGATTCTCGAGACCAAGTCGCGCGTCACCCTGCTCACGGTCGGCCGCGGCGCAGGCGCGCCGGAGCCCGAGGGCGAGGACCCGCTGGTCCATCTGGCCCGCCACGGCATCACCGCCGAACGCCTGCGGGTCGATGCCAAGGGGCGCACCATCGGCCGGACGATCCTCGACACCTGCGACTCGCTCGAGGTCGGCCTGCTGGTGATGGGCGCTTACGAGCACAGCAAGTTCGGCGAGGACCTGTTCGGCGGCGTGACCAACGAAGTCTTGCGTCGCGGACGCATACCCGCGTTGATGGCGCATTGACGACAAGAACGCAGCGTTGTCGCGCCGCGTGACCACCAGGGAGGCATGCATATGACCCGATTGAGCGCATTCGCCAGCGTTTCGCTGCTGGCCCTTTCCACCGGTACGGCCTGGGCGCAGGAGGTGACGCTGACCGTGCATCACTTCCTCGGCCCGAACTCACCGGCGCACACCGAGCTGCTCGAGCCCTGGGCCGAGCGGATCACGGCGCAGTCCGATGGCCGCATCGCCGTCGAGATCTTCCCCTCGATGTCCATGGGCGGCAAACCGCAGGAGCTCTATCGCCAGGTGCGCGACGGCTTCGCCGACGTGGTCTGGACCCTGCCGGGCTATACGCCGGGCGTGTTCCCGCGCTCGGAGGTCTACGAGCTGCCGACCGTGCATCAAGGCTCGGCGCGCGCCACCAACCTGGCCATCCTGGAGACCTGGGAGCTGGTCGAAGAAGACTTCGTCGACGTGCACCCGCTGCTGCTGCACGTCCACGCCGGTAACGCCATCCATCTGCGCGAGACGGCGGTGCAGTCGGTCGAGGACGTGCAGGGGCTGAAGCTGCGCACGCCCTCGCGCACCGGCGCCTCGATGATCACGGCCTGGGGCGCCGAACCGGTCGGCATGCCGGTGCCGGACCTGCCGCCGGCCTTGTCGAAGGGCACGGTCGACGGCGCGCTGGTCCCGTTCGAGATCGTGCCGCCGCTCAACCTGCATCAGATGACCGACTACTCGGTCGAGGGCGCGGACGGCAGCCGGTTCGGCACGGCGGTCTTTCTCATGGCCATGAACAAGGACCGCTACGAGGCCTTGCCCGACGATCTCAAGGCGGTCATCGACGCCAATTCGCGCGAGGCGCTCGCCCCGTCGATGGGCGAGGTCTGGGATCGGGTCGAAGAGCCCGGCAAGGCGCTGCAGCTCGAGAGCGGCGGCGAGATCATCGAGCTCGATGCCGAGGTCAAGGCCGCCTTCGACGAGCTTAGCCGGCAGGCGACCGAGCAGTGGATCGCCGAGGCCGACGGCTTCGATGCGGCCGCGCTGGTCGAGGCGGCCCGGGCCGCGGTCGAGGCGCAGGCCGAAGTCAACTGAACCCGCGGGCACCCGACCCTTTGTTGGGTCCCGTGGCCAGGGGTGAGAGGAACGACCCTGCGACACCAACTACCCCCGAAACCCCGCGGGGGGGGACAGCTCGGCGGCGGGCGACAGCT